>NSIF01000003.1 GCA_002737665.1 Flavobacteriales bacterium
TTAGTTACGAGTTTGACAAGTGGGCCGTTAATCAGAAAATTTGTTGAATTAGAAAAGTAATGATATGCTAGGACTTAAACTCTCTACTGATCCTCGTTGGGTTAATATTGTGGAAAGTAATATAGATGAAATTTTAACCGACCATGCTTATTGTGAGCAAAAGGCCGCAAGTAACGCTATCTCTATTATTGTAAATCATCCAGAATATCCAGAGTTGGTTTCAAAAATGGTTGACATAGCGCGCGAGGAATTGGAACATTTTCAAATGGTGCATCAATTAATCATTGATCGTGGTCAGGTTTTGGGCCGCGAACGAAAAGATAATTATGTTAATGAATTAATGAAATTTATCAAAATACCATTTCGTCTTCGTGTGGAGGTTTTAGTGGATCGTTTGTTATTAGCAGCTATGATTGAGGCCAGAAGTTGCGAACGGTTTAGAGTTTTGTCAGAAAATATTAAGGATGTAAAGCTTGCCAAATTTTATCGCGATCTCATGATTAGTGAAGCGGATCATTATACAACATTCATAACATTTGCGAGGGAGTTAGGAATAGGTGTGGATGTGGAAAAACGTTGGCAGGAATTTTTGGATTACGAGGCAACCGTTATTAGTAGTTATGGTAGTGAGGAAAAAATACACGGTTAATGCTTTGAAGCATTTAATTAATAGAGATTTCTCAGCTTTTTTGGTAATTTCAATTTTTTAATTTATCTTTCAATTCTAATATAAAAAATTATGGTACGCCTCGTTTTCATTTTTTTAACTGCAGTATGTTTAACGTCTTCCAATTTTGTTGCCAATGACATTGCAGGTGTCTGGCTTAATAAAGATAAAGATTCTCAAATTAAAATTTTTGGGTCCTCTGGTCAGTATTATGGGCAAATAATTTGGATGAAAACGCCTATAGACGTTGAAACTGGTAAACCAAAGTTGGATAAACATAACGATGATGCTAAATTAAAAACTCGTCCTGTTTTAAATCTTCAAATACTTAAGAACCTTGTTTTTGATGCTGATGACCAGGAGTGGACTGATGGGTCTATTTATGATCCGAAATCTGGTAATTCATACAGTCTTACATGTACGCTTAAGGACATGAACAATATGGAATTGCGCGGTTATATGGGAATCTCTCTTTTAGGTAGAACAGATATTTGGACTCGAGTAAAATAGTAAGATATTAATTTTCTGCCATTTTATCAATCCAGCTTTTAGGAATAGCCATCGGCTTTTTCTCTTTATAATTGTAACAGACAATTACCGATGTTCCTGTAGCAACTAAAGTTTCAGTTCCATCTTTTTCTTCCCGTACAAGTTGATAACCGAGTTCGAAACTTGTTGTCCCCATTTTTAAGAAGGATGTATAAATACAAACAGTGTCGTTAAAATAAACTGGTTTTTTGTAATCGATTGTTGCACGCGCTATAATCATTCCGTCTTTATTCCAGTCAATTTCAGTTCCCACAGTATCACGGAAATATTTTATTCGTGCCAATTCGAAAAATGTCAGGTAGTTTGCGTTGTTTAAATGGCCAAGCGCATCCATATCTTTAAACCGTAACTGTATAGGTGTTTTATGTGACATGTAATTGTATTACTAATTGTCAAGGTTTTCATAAATTGAATTATTACTCCTGAACTCAGGAACAATCTCTTTCATTTTTGTGACTATTTCGATATTATTTTGAGAGTTAAAGAGGGGAATTAATTCATCAAGTTGGGCGTTTATTTTTTTAAATTCTATTGGTGCTACTTTTGCAATCATAATTTTTTCGTTGTGGGTAGCAATTGTATTTTCTTTGTCGTTCAATAATTCCTCATACAATTTTTCCCCAGGGCGCAATCCTGTTGTTGTAATTTCAATGTCGCGACCAAGTGTTAATCCAGAAAGTTGAATCATTTTTTTAGCGAGATCAATAATCTTTACTGATTTCCCCATGTCAAAAATTAATATTTCTCCACCATTTCCCATGCAACCAGCTTCAAGTACTAATCTACATGCTTCTGGAATGGTCATGAAATAGCGTGTCATTTCTGGGTCTGTAATAGTTACAGGACCACCATTTTCAATCTGTTGACGGAACCTTGGGATAACAGAACCAGCAGATCCTAAAACATTGCCAAATCGTGTAGTAATGAAGCGCGTTTCAGAGCTGTTGTTGTTTAATGCCTGAGTATAAATTTCAGCAATTCGTTTGGATGCGCCCATTACATTTGACGGATTTACCGCTTTGTCGGTGGAAATCATTACAAATTTTTCCACTTTATAAGTTACGGATAGATCTGCCGCAATTTTTGTTCCTAGTACATTTGTTAAAATAGATTCGGAGGGATTATTCTCCATCATCGGTACATGTTTATACGCTGCTGCATGGTAAACAATTTGTGGCCGAAAGGTTTTGAATATATTTTCCATTCGATCTTTGCTTCGTAGATCACCGATTACAATTTCAAAATTAATATTTTTAAAAGTTTCCGTTACTTCTAATTGTAAGTTGTGTAGCGGTGATTCAGCATTATCTAATAAAACTAAAAGCTTCGGTTCGTACTTACTAATCTGACGTACCAATTCGCTTCCAATTGATCCTGCTGCTCCTGTAACTAATATAATTTTATTTTTTAATTGTTTACCTATATGATCTTCATTTAAAATAATTGGATCTCGTTCTAACAATTCCTCAATTCTTATTTTTCTTATTTGTCGGAAGCTTAATTCTCCGTTGATCCAGTTTTGTACCGGAGGTACTGTGAGTACGCGTGTGTTATTTGCAATACAATACTCAATAATCTCTTGTCGACGAGTTGCGGAAATTTTTTGAATAGAAAGAATAACTTGCGCTACATCATTTTTTTTTAGAAGCTCTGGAAGTATGGAAGGATTTGAAATGCTAATTCCTTCTAACTTTCTTCCATATTTGGATGGATCGTCATCAATAAAAGCCAGTACACGGTATTTTGATCCAGCATCGCGGTCCAATGTTCGTTTAGTAATGATTCCTGATTCTCCTGCGCCAAAAATAATTACACTTCTTTTAGCTCGCGATGGATTTTTATACTCCATGTACATTGCTTTGTAAATTAATCGACTACTTATTAACCCAAATATGGTGGCAAGAAATTCAATAAGTATAATCGTATGAGGAATGGCATAGGTTTCATTGTAAAATTTATAGGTGAATTGATTGACTATAAAAAAGAAGACACTGCCAATTCCAATTGTAATTAATATGCGTAGTGCATCTAGTTGGCTTGTATAGCGGATAATTGCCCAAGGTATTTTAGCTGCAAGGAAACTCGCTAATCGGACTCCAATAATGAGCGTATAAACCCTAGGAAGATTAATTATTTCTTCCTCAGGTATTGAAAAGTCGAATCGTAATAGGTATGCAATTGAAATCCCTATTGCCACCATTACTAGATCAATGAGTAGTACAATCCAGCGTGGTGTATACCCTTCTTTCAGTTTTAGCATAGGGGTAAAGGTAAAACGGAATAGGGTTAAATTACATAAAATTTAATATTTATGTTTTGATTCTTCGATTATGGCATGCTGTAAGAGTAAGCGGTGGTTGCCATATGGTAATTTTCTTGAGTGTTCTCTTTTGTATTTTTATTTTGTTGAATGATTATTTTTTTTCAATAATTTAATCATCAACTAAAGTGTAGTATTTATTTGAAAGACTTTTATATTTACCTGTTCCAGTTTTTTCTGCGTTTGCAGATTATCCTCTTAAGCAGTTCTTTAAATCAAACCTAAGAACATCTGAGAAACAATTTCCATCCTCTTCATCAAAATCTGGCTTATTTATTCGCCAGCATTCTGATTCTTCAATATTGAACACAAATACCTCTTTTAAAGAGCGCACTTCTTTGATTGCTTTTCTCACTTTCTTGATATCTGAGTTCCAACTCCGATTTCTAGTAACTTCAATTATCATTTCAGGTTGATTCCATGAGTTTTCTCTTTTTTTTATAGATATGTCAGGAATAATGTACCCCACTTTAAAATCTTCGTTTCTTAAAACTACTTCTGGAGCTACTGTAAATTCGTATTGTAATCCTTTACTTTGAAGATGTTTACGTATGTGGTAAATAAAATCTGAAATTACTTCTTGGTGAAGTGGAATATTATATCCTGCTAATTGTTTCATAGTTTTTTTGTTTATCGTCAGTCTGTCTTAATTCAAAGGTTAATAAAACAATTATAAGATCATCTTAGTTAAGCATTAATTATCTTTTGAAACGAAGAAATTTTATACTTCATCATTTTTGGTATTAAAAAGAAGTCGTAGGATGCTTGAAGTATTTGGTTTTACACGAAATTTATCGGCAATTCTATAGCCGGGTACCCAAACAATTTCATCACCACATAAAACGACTAAGGACATTTCTTTTTTATGTAGTGGTAATTTTAATTCATTCAAAATATCACTTACATTTCGATGTCCTTGCATACCAAGTGGAATCAATTTGTCGCCGTTTTCCCATTTTCTTACCAAAAATGGTAATGTTATTGTTGAAGCATCAATGATTGCCATCCATTCCTCATTCGGAATGACTCCTGTATACTGTTCCTCATAAAAAATGAATGAGTCTTCAACAGCATTTTCAGTAGCTGTATTTTTGGGTATTAAAAAAAGAGAAGTACGGTCTTTAATTAGACGGTGTGAAGAAGAGAACAATTGTGTGCCACTATTTCCTTTTAATAAATTTAGTACAGCAGCGATTTGAATTTCTTTAAACCCATTTTTTCGTAGAAAAAAAAGTAAAAAATAATTTGATTTTGGAAATTTCGACACTTCTTCAATTGAAATCTGTATACTGGTAGCCTTGAAATCGCAACACGATTTAGCCCAAAGTTCCATTGCACCGTGAACAAGTTCTTCTGTTTCAGTCAAACGGTTAAAACTAGCATCAAAACCGGCATAAGCTTGTGGAATTTCAGCCATCAAGTAGGGGAGCAGGTGATGTCGAAAACGGTTGCGTGAATATTTGTCAGTTGCGTTGCTTGAATCTTCACGCCATATAATGTTATTTTCTTTTGCGTATTCAATAATTTCTGCTCGCGTGCTAAATAAAAGTGGGCGAATCACATTTCCATTTACAGGGTTAATTCCTGTTAAACCTTTTACACCTGTTCCTCTTGCAAAATTTAATAGAGCCGTTTCAATGGAATCGTCTTTGTGATGCGCAATTGCTATTTTTTTAAATTCGTTTTGTTTTGAGATAAATTCAAAAAAACGATATCGAATTTTTCGAGCTCCTACTTGAATTGAATTTTCATTGGTTGCTGTAAATGTTTCTGGCGTACAGCGCTCTAAATAAAAGGGAGTATTGTATTTTTTCGCTAGTGCTGCAACAAAAATTTCTTCTTCATCCGATTCCTTTTCTCTAAGTCTAAAATTTACGTGTGCAATTGCAAATGGAATATTGTTTGAATTTAAAAGATGACAAAGTACAACTGAATCAACACCACCGCTTACGCCCACAAGCACTGCTTCGCCTTGAACATATCCACATGAATTCACTAAAAAATTTATAAATTGATTTGCACTTAGCATAGGTAAAGTTAAGTCTTTCTTGCGTTTATCATACCGCATTCAACAGTAGAGTTGTGAAGAGGATGTTTTGAAATATTCCTAGATTTTTATTATTCGTTAATAAACACACCCAACGCTTGAAATAATGTTTCTGCCTTTAATAGACATTCATCATATTCTTTTTCAGGAATTGAATTTGCAGTAATTGCACTTCCTACCATTAAGGATAAATAACCTGTTTTGGAATTGTATTGTATGCTTCTAATTATTACGTTAAAATCGAAATCCATAGTAGGTGTGAAATAACCAAGCGCACCAGCGTAAAGTCCACGCTTTGCATTTTCAAATTTTTCGGCAAGCTCCATGGCTTTTACTTTCGGTGCTCCTGTCATAGAGCCCATAGGAAATGCATTTTTTATGGCTTCAATTGGATTTGTTGCTGAATGTAATTCGCAACTAATAGTTGAAATCATTTGGTGTACATTTTTGAAAGTATGTATTCCAAAAAGCTCTTCTACTTTTACAGTCCCTTTTTGTGCCGAGCGTGACAAATCGTTGCGCACAATATCAACAATCATTACATTTTCACTGCGTTCTTTTGCGTCATTAAATAGCTCAACTTTTAATAAATTATCCTCCTCATTAGTTTTACCTCGTGGCCGTGTCCCTTTTATTGGCTGAGAGCTAATTTTAGTTCCTTTTTTTTCAATAAAGCGCTCTGGACTTCCACAAATAAGCCAATTATTGTCATTTTTATAAAGTGCTGAAAAAGGTGCTTCAGTTAATGAGTTTAGCTTTAAAAATAGCTCGCCTGGATCAATTGAAACGTCTATTGCAAAAAATTCTATGCAATAATTGATTTCATAAATGTCGCCTTTTTGTATGTGACTGAGTAGTTGAGTTACATTTTTTATATACGCTTCCTTTGTAGTTCTTGCTTGGATTGAAATAGTTGAAGAAATAGATTTTTTTGTGGGGGTTATGTCAAATAATTCCGATGCTGATTTTTTCCCATACGATTCAATAGTCAGTTGATCTTTTTCAAGTTGAATAACAAATTCAGGATTAAAAAAGGAAAGGGTAGGGAATCCAACATTATCTGAATTTTCAGATTTTAAAAGTTCAATCTCATTTTTTAAATCGTATGCAAAATGTCCGAGCCACCAGTTTCCAGACTTTGAAATTTGTGTATTTAATACTTCGAATGAATCTTGAGCAGGGTCACTTTTAACTGTTTTAAGACTTCCGATTCCAGCAAAAATATTTTTTGAGGAATTGGGAGAGTTATTGGATGAAAGTATGCACACATCGTCAAATGCAGAACATATTCCAACTAAATTCTCTAGTATTTGCTTGGATGTTTGTTTGGTTTCTGAATTGATTCGAGATGTGTACAATCTATTAATAATATTTCTCTGGTTTAATTTATGCAATTCCAGTTCTCATTTACATTTTACAATCAAGATAAAATTATTTTTTTTAATCCGGCAACCCATTCTGGATTTGTATTTAAGGAGGGTACTAACTTTATTGATTCCCCACCATTTTCTCGGAAGAGCTCATTGTATTCAGTTCCTATTTCAAAAATAGTTTCCAAACAATCAGCTACAAAAGCAGGAGAAAAAGCCAGTATGTTTTTTTTACCTTCTTTAGCAAGGCGAATTATTTCAAAATCGGAGTAAGGTTTTATCCAAGGGTCTTTTCCGAGTCGAGATTGGAATGCTATCGTAAAATTTTCTTTTTTAATTGCTAATCTTTTTGCAATTTCATTTGCAGTCTGAACACAATTTGCACGATAACAAAAATGATTTTCTGGTCTTGAAGTTTCACAGCAGGATCCGAAAGCACATTTTCCGTCACCCATTAGTTTATCATTTTTTAATATCTGGCGTTCTGGTAGTCCATGAAAACTGAAAAGTACATGGTCGTAATTTTCTAGGTTTAAACCATTAGCTGATGCTACTAAGGCATTCAAATACTCTTCACGCTGGTAAAAATGTGGAATTATTTTCACTTCTTGTTTTAATCCTAATGCAGCTACTTCTTTTTTCATGGATTCAATACTTGAGGCCGTTGACGCAGCAGCATATTGCGGATAAAGTGGAATGGCAATAATTTTAGTTACTCCAGCGCTTTGCAATTCTTTTAGCGCGGATTGAATTGATGGGTTTTGATAGCGCATTCCAAGCGTTACTAAAAAATGATCACCAAGTTCTGTCTGAAGTTTTGCTTTTAATGCGACTCCATTTGTTAAAAGTGGTGAGCCTTCTTTTGTCCATATTGCTTTATATAGTTTAGCAGATTTGGGTCCACGTATGGGAGCAATTATTAAATTAATTAGTATCCAGCGAGCAATTGGATTGATATCAATTACCAATGGATCCATTAAAAATTCTCGAAGGTATTTTCTAACATCACTTGTGGATGGACTGTCAGGCGTTCCTAGATTTATTAGTAAAATTCCAGTTTTCATTAGTTCTGTATAATTTTAATTTGTTTTTGATCAACTTTAGCCATTTTGTTTCGAATATATTTTGCAATTGCAAATAACATACCGCTTATTGAAATTAAGAGCATTGAGATGGCAATGTAATCGCCGTTTCGAGTATAAAAAGTTGTCCCTACTTTGGAGTACATTGTTTGTTTTATGACACTTGCTGTCCACCATTTTTGTGCTTGATGTATTGTACCCAGTTGATCAATGAAACAAGTAACACCAGTGTTTGCAGAACGCGCAATACTTTTTCGAGTTTCAATAGCTCTTAAGCTTGCGTATTCAAGGTGTTGCTTATGTCCTGCTGTATTGCTCCACCAGCCATCATTTGTCAAAATGAAAATAAAATCAGCACCGTTTTGGATATATTCACTCACGTATTGCCCATAAATTGATTCGTAACAAATTACGGAGGCGATTTTAGATGTGCTATTAGGAGAAACAAAAACTGTTCGTTCCTCTTGCATTCCTAAGCTCCCTGTTGTTCCGCCTAAGTCGAGTGCAAATTGTTCAAGAAATTTCAGGTGTTTTATGAAAGGCATTTTTTCTGTACCGGGTACTAATTTTGATTTATGGTATACTTGAATTGTTTTGGTAGAATCAATTTGTAGTGCTGTATTGTAAGAATCGTAATAGCTATCCTCTTGTAAAAATTTGCGGGTTGTTGCTGAATGCTTTTCGCCTTTACTGAATTCATATGCTGTATTTGCACCCGAAACAATTTTTAGTTTAGGATATTTTTTTAAAAATTTCTGCAGTCGGTGAATTGTCCAACTGTTATTAATATTATTTTCCCATATACTTTCTACAAGTGCTGTTTCTGGAAATACAAGATAGTCGGTAGTGGAATCTATTTTTGTTTCTGCAAGAACGAGCATCTGCTCTGTCATTTCTTGAAAATCAGAATTAAATTTTTTGTAGGGGTCAATGTTAGGTTGAAGAATTGTTACGTTAATTGGGGTTACATTATTTTCTTGAATTTTGTAGTTGTGGAAAATGAGGAATGAAATAATTATTGGAATAAAAATTATTACGGATAGGGAAAGTATCAACAATCGTTTCCTAGCCAATGTTGTAGCTAAAGTTTTTTTATAAAGTAAAATTTCAACTAGCAAAACATTGACAGTTAATACCCAGAAACTTCCTCCAAATACGCCTGTGAATTCGTACCATTGAATCCAACTTAGTTGGTTTGCAAATCCGTTTCCAAGTGTCATCCATGGCCAAGATAATTCACCATGGTGGTGAAGAAATTCAAAGGTAATCCATGCTGGGATTAAGAAAAATCGTCCAATACGATCAGGGAGTACTGATTTTACTTTATGAAAAATTAAAAACGTAAAACTCATGAGGATGGTATTGACCATTGTTGCCATTACTGCGCCAAACTCTGAAGCATACCAAATCCACCAAGTTGTTAATGCATTCCAAACAAAAAATGTTAGAAAGCCATAAAGAAAAATGTGTTTTCCTTTTAGCTTATCATCTGTACTAATGATTTCTTGGATGTAGAGTAATGGAAGGAAGGCGATAAAAAGGAGTGGAGCATAACCCCAAGGTGGCCATGCGGCAGCAAGGAGGCCCGCTGAGAGAAAGCTAAGTAAAAAAAGCTTGCCACGCATGTGTACAAAGATACACAATTCATCAGGTGCAGAGAATTTTTTAAAAATACAGTTAAGGAAATGGCCCTAATAAAGTTTAGGAATTAACAATAATTTACAGAATTTTTATTTCTGAATTTTTCTATTCAAGTCCAACTTAAAAGAAAAAATATTTGAATAAAGGGCAATAGATTGATCTCCAACATCGGTCAAAGCGTAATCGATAGAAATTGATTTTATTTTAATTCCTATACCAAGGTTGGGTTGTACGGTGGTTATACTGTTTCCAAAAACATCATTTTCCCTTTGGATATTTCCCAATCCAGCACGTAGGAAAACAATTCCTTTGTACCCTGTTTCTAATCCTAAAACGGGTTCCATACTCCAAACTCCAGTTCGTATTGGCGTATTTCTTTTTCCGTCAAATGTGTTTATTAAATTTATTTCGCCTTCTAGAGAAAATTTTTCTTTTTTATCCAGTGAGATTTTTTTTGCAGCACCTAAAATACATCGTGGTAATGTTAGTTCGAGTGAATTAGAAGGAATTTCATTTCCTGTTTCAATAAAAACATCTTTCATTTCCGGAGTCAAATTAAAACTCCAGGCATTAAAGGTTGAGGTCACATCTTTTACAACCACTCCAAATTGATATCCTTTCCAATTATATTGTGCGGCTGCATCAATCCCAAATCCCCAGGCGTTGGCGAAGTCGCCAATTGTTCGTCGAATTATTTTTGCATTAGCTCCAAAATTCAAACCAGGGATTGGGCTTTTTCTAGCATAAGAAAAAACAAATGCATAATCTTGAGCTGAAAAAGTGGTGATTCGGTCGTAGTCAATATTTCCGCCAGCATCAATTAGTTGTGTTGTATTTGGAATATCGTCAACTGCAAAGCGCAGAATTGAAACTCCAAAGGAGGAAACGCTATCAATTCTTCCAGCTACGGCTGCATAGTCATATTTTGCAATTGAAGCAAAGTATTCGGCGTGCATGAGCCCACCTTGTATATTATTTTTTATTCCAAGAAGGCCAGCCGGATTCCAATAGCCTGCAGTGACATCGTTGACACCTGCAACACATGCATTCGCCATCGATAAGCTGCGCGCACCAACTCCAATAGCTAAAAACTCGTTACTATACTTTGGGGCCTGAGCCTGAGCCAAAGAAGTTGAAAAAAGTGTTGTAAATACTGCAAAAAAGCGGAAATTATTCTTCATAAAGATGCCATAAAGTTAGGAGAATTTTTTTACCCATCCAACAACGAAATGTGTGTAGTTTTATTGTTGAAAATGGACTATTTCTATTTCGTTGTATTTTTTTTCTGCTGTTTAGCATTGAATAATTTTTGAATGCTTTGAAGGCAAGGGGTTTTACATTCCGAAGAAGAGTATATTTGTAATTATGAAAATGTTTACGATTCCCAATTTATTTACACTCGGAAATTTATTTTGTGGTTGTTTGGCGATTGTATGTTGCATGGATGGCAATTTAGTTTGCAGTGCCTATTTGGTTGCAATTGCCGCCTTGTTTGATTTTTTGGATGGATTTTTAGCTCGCTTATTAAAACAACATTCTGAAATTGGTAAACAGCTGGATTCTTTGGCTGACATTGTTACGTTTGGAGTTGTTCCTGGAGTAATAATTTTTGTTCTATTGAGAACTTGGTGTGAATCTGAAAAAGGCTTGTCCACATTTGAACAAAACCCATATTTTCCTTACATCGCATTTATAATCCCATTGTTTTCTGCATTAAGATTAGCAAAATTTAATGTTGATGTTCGTCAGTCTGATTCTTTTATAGGTCTACCAACGCCAGTAAATGCAATTCTAATCTCCTCAATTCCCTTAATGATTCACTTTAAAAAAGGAATGTGGATTACCGATATTGAACCCAGCTACCTCAGTTGTTTTGTTCAGCCTTATATGCTTATTGGATTAACAGTTATCATGTCATTGCTCCTGATATCCGAAATTCCCTTTTTTGCACTGAAATTTAAAAGTTTTGGATGGAAAGAGAATGCAATTACTTATATTTTTCTTGCTGTATGCTTGGCATTGATTTTTTTCTTGAAATTCGTTGGAATTCCGTTTGCTATTGCCCTTTATATTCTGCTTTCGCTTGGCCTTTATCTTGTTAAGAAAAAATCCTAATACTACGACCCTTATTGTTCTACGCTGATTTTTTCGAAAATGAGGCTTTGTTTTTTAACATCGATTTGTGCCTGTTCGTATTTTAGGTGTAAAAATGTTGATAAATTCGAAAATACCTTTCCCTTCTAGCAAGCATCTACAGTACTAATTATTAAATTTGTGGCATGAAGTTCAAAGCAGAAATAGACGTAATGCCGCTAAAAGCGCTCCTTGACCCACAAGGGAAAGCGGTAACTGGAAGTATGAAAAACTTGGGTTTAGAAGCAATTCAAAATGTAAGGATTGGTAAACATATTACCTTAGAAATTGATGCCCCAACAAAAGAGGAAGCGTCTGTTATGGTAAATGAAGCTTGTAAGAAATTACTGGCTAATCAGATTATGGAATTTTATGAATTTACACTTGAAGGTGTTGGGCAGTAGGATTTTTGGGATTGCAATTTTTAAATAATGTTTTTTTTCTACCGTTTTTCTTTTTACAATCTTTTGATTAATATTTTTATTTTCCTATGTCTTTCTATCGCTACCCACTTGCACTAATAGCTTATTCACTGCTTGCAATTTTTGCTTTAGCATACGGTTGGAATTGGTTGGGGGGAGCTGCTTTAGAAACGTATTGGTATTATTTTCCAGCAGGTGCCGGAATTTATTTGATTATTTCTTTTTGTCTTTCAAAATTGAATCTTAAGTGGGAGTGGGATGTGGCAATTCAGGTTGGATTTGTTTTAGCTCCTGTTTTATTTTATGTAAACATTAAGGAGTCCGTTAAATATCCAACCTATATTTTTATTGTGAATTCGGGCTACACTGGAAAATTAGATGTGATTTTTAATTTAGATAAAAATGCCCCCACTAATGCTCGAAGCACTGCCGATACGTTGTATTTTAATTTTGATAGTGAGGGGGAAATTTTATTAAATGAAGATGTCGACTTCATTAAATTAGCAATGAAAAACCAATTGTACTTTTTGAATCCAGATGCTTCTAAACATAAAATTGAATCAGTTGAAAAAAATGCCTTGCCTTTGGATACAACGAAAATAGTTTTACTAAAGGATGCTGATGAATCTGAAAATGGCAGAATGAAAAAAATGCATTATCGCCTTAACTACCCTCCAAAACTAAAATAAAAAAGGTTTACGCTTTCATTCATATAATTCTGGATTTATTCTTATCGTTTTTAGCTTAAATTTTCAAATCTTATTAAAATTATTTTTTTAAGAATTTGGATTCTTCAGAAAATAACACCTCCTTTGCGCCCTTAAATTATTTTTCACGTTCGTTTTATATCGTTTTAATTTTTTTGCTTTTTTAATTTTCTGGAGGATTTCTAATGTCGTTAGTAAAAACTTATGGTTGCGCCGTATATGGTATTAGCGCTACAACAGTAACTGTTGAAGTCAATATCGATACCGGAATTAATTTTCATATTGTAGGGCTTCCTGATAGCGCTGTGAAAGAAAGCCAGCAACGAATTGATGCCGCTTTAAAAAACAACGGGTATAAAATTCCAGGTAAAAAAATTACTGTGAACCTAGCACCAGCAGATATTCGCAAGGAAGGGTCTTCATACGATTTGCCTATTGCGATGGGAATTTTATGTGCTTCTTCGCAGTTGGTTACCATCGAAATTTCGAATTATGTAATCATGGGAGAACTTTCTTTAGATGGTATTTTGCGTCCAGTACGCGGTGCTTTACCAATGGCCTTGCATGCTAAGTCTTGCGGTTTCAAAGGTGTAATTTTGCCTGTTGAAAATGCAAAGGAAGCGGCCGTAGTAGAAGGGATTGATGTGTATGGAATAGCTACACTACTTGAAGTAATTAAATTTTTTGAAGGCCATTCAACAATTCTTCCAATTAAAATTGACCTGGAAGCAGAATTTTCTCGACCACTAAATAATTTTGATGTTGATTTTTCTGATGTGAAAGGTCAGGAAAATATTAAAAGAGCATTAGAAATTGCTGCTTCGGGTGGGCATAATATTCTTATGGTAGGACCGCCTGGCGCTGGAAAAACAATGTTGGCAAAAAGATTATCTGGAATTCTTCCACCTATGACGCTAGATGAAGCATTAGAAACCACAAAGATTCATTCTGTTGCTGGTAAAACAGTGAAGCATTTTGGATTGGTAACTTCTAGACCATTTCGTGCACCACACCATACCATTTCTGATGTTGCTTTGGTTGGAGGTGGCTCTCATCCGCAACCTGGTGAAATATCTCTTGCTCATAACGGTGTTTTATTTCTTGATGAGCTACCCGAATATAAACGAACAGTTTTGGAAGTCATGCGGCAGCCCTTGGAAGACCGAGTAGTTACCATTTCACGAGCCAAATTTACTGTGGTTTATCCAGCTGGTTTTATGTTGGTTGCTTCCATGAATCCATGCCCTTGTGGTTACTATAATCATCCTGAAAAAGCATGCGTTTGTCCGCCTGGTGGTGTACAGAAATATTTGAATCGCTTATCTGGCCCATTGTTAGATCGCATTGACATTCACATTGAAGTTACTCCTGTTAGCTTTAATGAATTGACTGATCGACGACCAGCAGAATCAAGTGCAGCAGTTCGAGCGCGTGTAGTAAACGCTAGATTAGTTCAACTCAAACGATTCGAGGGAATGGAAGGGATTTATTCGAATGCACAAATGAATGCTAGTTTATTGCGGTCCGTTTGTAGAATTGATGAAGCAGGACAACAATTATTAAAAACAGCAATGGAACGATTAGGTTTATCGGCACGTGCCTACGATCGTATTTTGAAAGTAGCTCGAACAGTAGCTGATCTTGAAGGTAGTAAAGCTATTGAAACGCAGCATTTAGCTGAAGCAATACAATATCGAAGTTTGGATCGCGAAAATTGGGCTGGCTAATATTTAATGTTCTTGAAAAATAATTTTCTTCGTAAAGACCATTCAGCGACAAAAAAACTTAAACTTGTATTCACAATTTATCAAAATGTCAAGACTGCTTTTTGTTGTTTTATTTTTTAATTCATTTTCTATTTGTGCTCAGCGTGATTCTATTCTTTACGGCATTAGGTGTTACATGGTTTCGGAAAGCAAGGATACTGGAACTGTTTGGATTCAGCAAAACATTAAAACAAAGCACGGCTTTATATTTAACGGGCATTATTTTGAGCTATTTGCTAATGGCAAATTAAAAATTAATGGAAATTATAAGAAAGGAGCGAGGACAGGTAAATGGATTGGTTATTATGAGACTGGGCAGAAATCCTTTGTAGGTTATTACGAACATGGATTAAAATCAGATTTGTGGATGAAATATTTTCCACATGGACAGCTTGCATGGAAGGGTAGTTTTTTTAAAGATATGCATGCCGGATTCTGGCGTTATTATTACGAAAATGGGTTATTAAAAGCAATGACAAGGTATTTAATTAAAAGTAGGGCAGTGACTGGTAAAAAAATAGCAAAGTTCAACCAATTTTCATTCTTCCCTAATTTGACTTATAATTATATTATTTCTCCAGCCGATTCACTTGTGGAATATTATCCAGATGGGAAGTTGAAAATTAGATTTTTGTATGGACAGAGTGGGGGGTTAAATGGTATTTGCAACTCCTACTATTCTAATGGGAAAGAGAATTTTTCAGGCGCATATACAAATGGTCAAAAGTCAGGGCTTTGGAATTATTATTGTAGTGATGGAATTATTTACCAAAAAATTCAATTCAATACTAAGATACTTCCTCTAATTTCTAATACAGATTCTAATGCTGAATTACGCTGTTTGTATCTTGAAATTTTACCTGAAATAAAATGGGAGAAAGAATTTTATCCTTCAACAAATTAATCAATTATAAATTTATATTATAAGTATGAAAAAGATATTTAGTTATTCAGTTGTAACGGTCCTGCTCTTTTGCATGCTATTGTTTATGGGTTCTTATATGGCAGTTGTTTCTTTGGTTGGTACCATTATACCTTTGAAAACTAATTTTTTGTATGTAGGTGTGGATAACCCGATTCGATTAACAACAAATGAGTTGAATCCGAAAAGTTTAATTTTAAAAAGTTCAGGTACTTCCTCTGTTATGAAAGATACACTTGGTGTTGATCTTTATAAAGTTCGAATTAACGAGGTTGGTACTACTACTATTTCTGTTGGTATTCGTTCAGATAAGGTTTTTAAAACATTGTTCACACAAGACTTTAATGTTATTGCACTTCCTGACCCTGTTGTTTATTTTGGAGCGAACAAAGGTGATGCCATAATTGCTAGCGAAGAACTTATAAGTACTTCAGCTTTGATTTGTAGAATTGATAATATTGATTTTGAATGTTTGTTCGACATACAATCTTTTACTCTTTCTGTTAACAGAGAAGGAAATTGGTACGACTATGAAGGGCAAGGAAAATACTTATCAGCACAAATGAAAGAAGAATTGCTACGCGCTGTTTCCGGCTCTAGAATATTTATCCATGATGTGCATGTTAAAGGTTGCGATGGTCAACAGCGAATATTACCTGGCTTGAGTTTGAAGGTTAGGTAATGCTGCATTTTTAAGAAAGCATCACGATTTTATTTTTCTACAAGTAATCCAGGTGCTACTTGTTCTCCAGTTGGTAAATGGCCATAAATTTCATCGTAGGAGAAACGACAAAATTCCGAATTTGGATACTCATTAGCATTTCCTTTTACAAATTCAATAAACCGATTAAAGTTTCTTTCTTTTTTTAAGTCATCAATAAAATCAGAATATTTTTTATAATCAGTAAAAAAGTCGCCTGCAAGTAGGTAATGAAACACTTCATAGGCATTTTGAAATTTTGTATAACCGTCGTTGGCACTTCCAAAATGAGAAAAATTTAATAGTTCCGGTTCGTAAAATAAGCGTACAAATTTTTCAATGAGAGCATATGCTCCATTGATATCCACAAAATGTTTTTCAAATGCAGCTTGTCCCGCGTCATTGCCCTCACGAAATTTTATATCAATGGCTTTAGCTACTCGTTCTGCTGTTTCCATTGCAACAAATATTCCACTAGAGAAAATTGGATCGAGAAACGCACCAGCGTCTCCTACCATTGCAAAGTTTGCTCCAAACTTATTTTCTACAGAATAGGAGTAATCTCCAATTGTTTGTACAGCATGTTCTGTTTTGGCATTTTTTAAAATAGGTTGCAGGTTTAACGCTTCCTTAATTTCATTTTTGTAAAATTCTTCTTTCCAATCGGTTCCATTATATTTTAGCTTTTGTGATTTTACATAGGAGTTATTTAACGTCACGCCAATACTTAAGTGATTTCTTCCTACTGGAATAACCCATAGCCAACCTTGTTTTTCGCCACCGAGATAAATTATTTTAATTAATCCTCCTTCAAGGGCTTTGTCGTATTCTGTATTTACCCAGTGGCTAAAAAAGGCAACTCGATTTAAGCCATCGTATGGTTTTTTATCATTTAATTTTCGTGCAAGAAATGAGCCTTGGCCACTTGCATCGATTAAAAATTTGGCTTTAAAATTTATTTCTTCTCCCAATTCATTTGCAACTCGTAGTAAGACGATTTCTGAATTGGATAGTTCTACTTCTTTTACTTGGTGCTGTTCATAAATTACTGCGCCACATTTTTTTGAATTATCTAATAAGACTTTATCAAAGGGAGCTCTTAAGGCGTGCAGTGACATTTTAGCACCATCTTCAATCACTTTATCGAAGCACCAAATAGCTTGGCGTTTTGAATCGCGGTCTATGAATTGAACGCCTGGCTTTTTGGTTGAAACTTTTGCAACATCTTCCAAAACTCCAAGGTCTTTCATTTTGTAATAGCAAAATGGAATAAGTGATTCCCCAACATGGTCTCTAGGGAATTTCTCTTTTTCAAACAGCACAACTTCATATCCAAGTTTTGATAAATAGGTTGCTGCTGACGATCCTCCTGGTCCTCCTCCAATGATTGCAACGTCGAAATTTGTTTTCATTTTTTATTTTGAGGTATAAAAATACCGTTTTTTATTGATATGAAAATAGCGAATTTTATTTAAGTTGGATAATTAGATCTGTTTTTTGGAATTAGATCATAAAAAAACCTCTTCTGAAAGGAAGAGGTTTTTAAACGTTTTTGTTTTTTAAATATTATTCAGCTAGAACGATAATTTTATTTTTATGAACTTCTGCAACTCCGCCGTTGATATCAAAATACAATGTTTCTTGTTTTTCATCAATAATTTTAATTTTCCCTTTTTTAAGAGATGAAATCATTGAAGCATGCTTGTTTAATACGCCGAAAGTACCGGAAGTGCCAGGTAGCAAGACCGATTTAACGTCGCCGCTGAACAATTTTTTATCTGGTGTAATAATTTCTAAAAACATAGTCTTTCATTTCGCCCTTCAAACAGCAGAGGCATTTATTTATTTGCTTTCGGCAAGTATTTTCTTTCCTTTTTCAATTGCAGCTTCTATGTTTCCAACTAAGTTGAAAGCAGCTTCAGGATATTCATCCACTTCGCCATCCAAAATCATGTTGAAACCTTTAATTGTCTCGTCAATATTTACAAATACTCCTTTTAGTCCTGTAAACTGCTCTGCAACGTGAAAGGGTTGAGAAAGGAATCGTTGCACTCTGCGAGCACGATGTACTACTAATTTATCTTCTTCTGATAATTCATCCATTCCCAGAATTGCGATAATATCTTGTAATTCCTTGTAGCGTTGTAGTGTTAATTTGACGCGTTGTGCAGTATCATAATGTAGGTTGCCAACAATTGCCGAGGTAAGAATTCTTGAAGTTGAGTCCAAAGGATCAACAGCAGGATAAATACCTAACTCAGCAATTTTTCGAGACAATACAGTAGTAGCATCCAAATGGGCAAAAGTTGTAGCTGGAGCAGGGTCGGTAAGGTCATCGGCAGGAACATATACCGCTTGAACCGACGTGATAGAACCACGTTTGGTAGAAGTAATACGCTCTTGCATTGCACCCATTTCTGTTGCAAGCGTTGGTTGGTAACCTACTGCTGAAGGCATACGACCTAAAAGGGCTGATACTTCAGAACCTGCTTGAGTGAAACGGAAAATGTTGTCGATGAAGAATAGAATATCGCGTCCACCTGATTTTTCATCTCCGTCACGGTAATATTCTGCAAGTGTTAATCCCGAAAGCGCAACACGTGCACGTGCTCCTGGAGGCTCATTCATTTGTCCAAACACTAATGTTGCTTGCGACTTTGCCAATTCGGTCATATCTACTTTAGTGAGATCCCATTCTCCTTTTTCCATTGAATGTTTGAACTCATCACCGTATTTAATTACACCCGATTCGATCATTTCTCGTAGTAAGTCATTCCCTTCACGTGTTCGTTCACCAACACCAGCAAAAACCGAAAATCCGGCGTATCCTTTTGCAATATTATTAATGAGCTCCATAATCAAAACTGTTTTCCCAACTCCAGCACCACCGAACAAACCAATTTTTCCTCCTTTGGAATAAGGCTCAATTAAGTCAATGACTTTAATTCCAGTAAAAAGTACTTCGTTTGCTGTTGAAAGATCTTCGAATTTTGGCGGATCTCGGTGAATTGAATAGCCACCCTCTTTTCCAACTGCTCCAATTCCATCAATTGCTTCACCTACAACATTGAAAAGTCGACCACGAATCTGTTCGCCTATTGGCATACGTATTGGTGAGCCTGTTGCAACTACTTCCATTCCTCGAGATAATCCATCAGTTGAATCCATCGCCACTGTTCTAACAGTATCTTCTCCAACGTGTTTTTGGCACTCTAGAATTACTTTAGTGCCATTTGTTTTTGTAACAACTAGGGCATCTAATATATTAGGTAGTTTACCACCATTTTCGCTGAAACTAACGTCCACAACAGGACCGATAACTTGTACAATTTTTCCGTTTTGCATAGTAATAATTGATGTTTTTTTGAAATTCGGTACAAAAATAGCAAGATTCTTTCCCAAAATACTCAGTCTTTATAAAAAAATCTCCACAAAAAGACAATTTAATGGCTTATGAATTGATATTGATAGACTTTGTTTGTATGAATGCTGATTTCTTAGATTTGAAATACTTTGTCGGTTACACTTTGTCAATTACCTTTACTAACTGTGAAAATTTACAAGCATCTGGAGGATTTTATAAGCGCTAGAAATGCCGTTGTTACAACCGGAACCTTTGATGGCGTTCACCTTGGTCACCAGCAACTAATTACACGATTGAAAGAAACAGCCAATCGAACAAACGGAGAGACGGTTTTGCTTTCTTTTTTTCCTCATCCTAGGATGGTTTTGAATCCCGATAATAAAATTTCATTATTGAACACAGAGGAAGAAAAAATAAGTTTGCTTGAAAAAGCGGGTATTGATCATTTGATTGTTCATCCTTTCAATCGTGAATTTTCAATGCTAAGTTCTGAGGAGTTTATTAAATCTATTTTAGTTAGCAAGCTTTGCACAAAAAAATTGATAATTGGCTATGATCATCATTTTGGACGTGACCGTTTGGGAAGCTTTAACCATTTAAAGGAGTTTGGTCCGGTTTATGGATTTGACATCGAAGAAATACCAGCACAAGAAGTGAAAAATATAGGTGTAAGCTCAACAAAAATTAGAACCGCTTTGCAAAGTGGGAATCTTGAAATTGTTGAATCTTTTTTAGGGTATAAATATGAATTAACAGGAATAGTAGTGAAGGGAAGGCAATTAGGTCGATCTATTGATTTTCCCACTGCAAACTTGCTCATCAGTGATGCACTTAAAATGATTCCTGCAGATGGTGTTTATGCTGTTTGGGTAAAGCGACGCGATTCAGTATTAAAAGGAATGCTTAATATAGGTATGCGTCCTACGTTAGACGGAAAAGAACGTACTTTAGAAGTTAATATTTTAGATTTTGAAGGTGATTTGTACGGAGAAACGCTTACTTTATATTTTGTCAATCGACTTCGCAGTGAAATAAAATTTGATGGGTTGGATGCCTTGAAAGTTCAGCTTGGGAAAGATCGTGAAGCAACAAGAAATATACTCTTAGATTAGCACATCAACTATGAAAGTGAACTTCACATTTTTAATTTTTTTACACTTTTTTTTATTGCCATTTGGGTTGCTACAAGCACAGGAGGGAATTCAAAATAAACTTTATCCATTATTTGATTCGCTTACGCTCGACACAATGACCGCATACACCGATTTGTTTTCGGCAATGAAAGCACCAGAAAAAGTAGTGAAGCTTGTTTTACGAAAATTGAAATACAAGGAATTTCCAAAAGAAATATGGAATTTCCCCAATTTACAATACCTCGATTTAAGTAAAAATCAACTAACTGAATTCCCCGATTCCTTGGGCAAATTACAAAGTCTTCAGGTACTTCATATTTCTAAAAACCACATTGAGACGCTCCCACGTGAGTTTGGAGATTTGCAGCATCTTGTTATTCTCAATATTAGTCAGAATGATTTGATAATGTTGCCCCCCCAAATTGGCAAACTAAAAAAATTAAAATACCTTGATCTTTGGGAAAATAGCATTGGAACATTTCCCGATGAGTTGAAAGATATTTCCGGTAATTTAAAAATAATTGATTTAAGAGTAATTCTAATCAACAAGGAAGGACAGGAACGTATTCGAAAATTACTTCCTAGCACAAAAATTTATTTCGACCCGCCTTGTCATTGTAATCAATAATTTTTTTCTAAACTACCATTGATTTGAATTTTAAATTATTGAAATTTCAAATTAATCATTCCTAAAAAGTTAATTCCTGCCTGCGGAAAATAATAATTGTAGCGTTGTTCTCCGCCGTAGATAAATCCATAAGAGTACCCGTTAGAGGAATATTCGGTGTTGAATAAATTATTGGCAAGAACTGAAAAAGTTATCTCTTTGAAATATTTTGGTTTGAAAGAATAACTTAGTCGCAAACTTGAAACCGCATAAGCATCAATTGCTCTCAGCTCACTGTATGTGTTATCGAGGAATTGTTTGCCAACATATTTTTCTGTTAACGTCGCGCTGAATCCTTTGTTCCATTTATAAGTAAGCGAGCCAGCTGAAATGATTGATGGAGAAAATGCGATGTCTGTATTAGCGTAAATATTGACTACTTGTCCGCCATTATCATAATCATCTAAATACTCGAGATAATTTTTGATTTTATTTTGACTGTAAGTTGCGTTTGCGGAAAAGGAAAGCGATTTACAGATTTTATATCCCACTTCCAATTCAACTCCCGCGCGATAACTTTCCGGAACATTGACGCGTGTATAAGCTCCTACATCGTTCACTTTTCCTGTTAATACCAATTGATTTACATAATTCATGTAATACAAATTCGTAGCAGCCGAAAATTTATTACTTGCAAATTTCCAGCCCAATTCATTGTCATAAAGAGTTTCCGCTAACGGTCGGCTAGCACTTGTTGAATTCTTGTAATCATTGCGGTTTGGTTCTTTTTGCGCTGTGCTGAAGGAATAGTAAAACAAATGTTTTTCATTCAGGCGAAATGTAGCTCCGGCTTTAGGATTGAAAAAATTCAGTTTAGCATTCGCAAGAATTTCAGTTCCGGTAGTGTCTAAACCTGAAAAGCCGTAATTCACCGTTCGGAATTGTAAATCAACAAACATATTTAATTTTTTTGTTGCCTGATAATTCATTCGTGCAAAAATGTTTGCATCGAGTTTGTGCGCATAATTATAGTCATAACGATAAACGCTAGCAGTTCCAATTGGTAAATATTGCGCCCATATAATTTCATTGTAATGTTGGCCTTCATAATTATTTGTTGCACCACCGATAATTAATTGCGTTTTTTTATGACTATCATAATGTGCACCATAAGTAATTCCATAAAACCAATTATCCAACCACAAACGTCTGACTAAATCGGTTGAGGTGCTTCCGGTATCCAATCCATAATTAGAAAGTAAATCTCCCTGGCGATATTCTTCGTAGTAACCTTTCCCTTTTGTAGCGTGAAGTGCGGCGTTGAAATTCCAATTATCATTTCCGCGTATTAAAAAATGTAATTGATAATAATCCTGTTGGTAATTGTCTGTTTGATTATCGTAATAATTAATTTCTCCATTCGATTCATAAAATAAGCCTGCAGCATTAGCAGTTCGGTTTCCGACCTTCATAGAATCTTCTGAAACACCATACCAACATTGGTATGTTTTTTCTATTCCTGAAAACGCGATTGCTTTAACAGAAACATTTTTTCCGTACCATCCACCCGATAAATACCAGGAACGCAAATCAGATGAACCACGATCAATAAATCCGTCAGAATTAATTCGTGCTAGTCGTGCATCAAATGCCCATCCGCTTTCCATTAATCCAGTTCCTGCTTTCATAGTTGTACGAAAAGTATTGAACGATCCGCCTGAACTCAGAATTTCTCCATATGGTTTTTCCTGCACGCCATCCGTTTGCAAATTAATTGATCCGCCGAATGCTCCCGCGCCATTTGTTGAAGTTCCCGCGCCGCGTTGTATTTGTATATTATCAATTGAAGAAACAACATCCGGAAGATCCACCCAATAAGTTGATTGTGATTCCGCGTCGTTTACGGGAATTCCATTGATGGTCACATTCACTCTCGTATTATCTGATCCGCGAATGCGAATTCCTGTATATCCGATTCCTGTTCCCGCATCTGAACTGGTTACAACAGAAGGAGTCAGTTCTAATAAATACGGAAGATCCTGTCCGAAATTAATTGTAGCTAACTCTTTTTTTGAAAGAGTCGTGTAAGCAGTTGCTGAATTTGCGTTGGCACGCGTTCCAAAAACAACAGCTTCCTCTAAAAGATTTTTTGCCCGTTTCATTTTTGCATCAACAGTTTTGGAAACTGTCAGATCTGCGCAAACGGTATCATTTAAATATCCCAGATAAGTGAAAATGAAACAACAATTATTTTGTTGAATGCCGTGTAAGGAATATACACCATCCATGTCAGACATCGTCTGCTTAAACGTGCCATCAATGTGAATACTTGTAAATGGAATTTCTTTACCTGTTTCTTCATCTGTAATTTTTCCACTTACGTCATTTTGTGCAACAAGCATTGCAGGCAAAACCAAAAAGGCAGCCAACAGTTTTAAAACATTTTTTTTCATTTTTATTTCCAATGCGATTCATGATGCTGAGGTATTCCTCTTTTATCATGAATCCGTTTCCCTACGCAAGAATTACCTTGATCAGGTGCGCGGTTAACAGCAATTTAAATGCTGCTTCCGCTGGGTATTTTCTCAGTCCCGACAAAATCGGAACACCCCTTTAGAACTGCGACAAAATTACTGATTTTTTTGGTTTTCTAACATCTGGTTATACTATTTTCTTAAAATATTTTCGAATCGCATTTATTCCATTTGTCAATCTATCTTCTTCGTTCCCAGTTATAATTTCATAATTCAATTTATTAAGTTCTAATAAATTTTTATACTGTGTAAAAAAATAATCTCGACGTTCAGGGTTTACTCTAACAGGATCAGCTATCCATGGAAGGTTGTTGTCGGTCAATAAATATAAATCGTAACGATGCTCAGAAATTTGATTGTTAATCCAAGTAGGACAAAAACCAAAAACATCTTCGGACCAGACTTTAGCTATAATAAACTCCGTATCGATAAAAATAAATTCAGTTGCTTTGCTGCAGGATTCCTCTTCTTTTTGTAATTGTTTTTTTGCAATTTCAATTATTGTATTTGCAGAATAATTTGTTTTGTTTTGTTGCATGTAATTCCTTGCATATTCCTCCACCCAAACTGTGTTGAAATGTGAAGCAAGCAAACGTGCTAGCGTTGTTTTACCAGTACTCTCTGCACCAAGTATTGCTACGCGACGAATTTGTTGAGATTTTTTTTCCATTTTAAATATCCGTAAATAGCAATCAAGGTATAGATCATAAATAGTATTGCGGTTGCTGGAAGCGCTCGAAGTAAATAAATAGTTACATAACCCAGGTTGATGAACACCCAGAAAATCCAATTTTCAAGTATTTTTTGTGAGGTAAGAAATGTTGCTACCAAACTAAAAGACGCTAAGGCACCATCAAAGTAGGGGAGTGGGGAATCGGAGTATTGCTTGCATAGTGTTCCTAAAATAAAAGTAGCTGTGCAACCTATTCCCACTGCCATTATGAATTGTTTGAAATTTAGTTTAGTTAAAATTACAATTCCATTTTCTTTTTTCTTCCAAGAATACCAACCGTAAAATCCAATTAGTACGTAATATAAACACAGCCATGCCTCGAGGTAAAGTTTTGCATCGAAATTAATTTTTATGTAAATTATGGAACTTACTATTCCGAATATCCAGCACCAATAATTTTCTCTTGTGGCAAGTACAACGTAAAAAATGGCAGTTGCAATGGCAACACCTTCACGAATGGATGTGTGCTGCAGGGAATTGGTAATTTCATCTAATAAATCACCTATACTCATTTAATAATTGATGAAAAGCAACTGTTTTTTTCTAAAATCTGCTGGAGTGTTGTTAATGGATTTTCTGTTTTCCAAACGCCACTATAAAATACCATTCCTGAAAATCCGAGTTCATGACAGATTTGCATATTTTCAAGAGAAGTGCCACCTCTTGCTATGATGGGTACATTTGCTTTTCCCAAAGCTGCTGTTAGGGAAAGTTTGTTATACCCAGCATAAAAATTTCCACTTGTTATGTCGAAAATTGTTCCAAGTAGTGCATATTTATAGCTTACTTGATTTTTGTAAATACCAGCAAGATTTCGAAAGGAAGTACTAATTGTTAGATGTGGTCTTCTTATTTTTAGAAGCCGCAGGCGTATGGAAGTGTAGAATTTGCGCTTGAGATGTTTACGTGTTAAATGAATTCCTTTTAAATTAAATTTTTTCGTAAGGTTATGGTGACTATGAATAACAATACGATTGTGAAAATGAGCAGGAATTTTTTCTAGGTATTCCGCCATTTCCTTGGTTGACATAAATGGTTTTCTTAAATGAAAAAGTTCAAGTCCATTTTCAAAAAATGCAGTTACCACTTGGGCTTCATTAGCAATTGTTTTCGATGGAGAAATTACAATTATTTTCATTTAATTGATTGCATTTATGGTCATTGAAAATTCTTGAAGCATATTTGGATGATGTTCTAAAATATTTCCAACAACAATTACATCCGCTCCTGCATTACATCGTTCTATTACCTCTTCTGTTGTTTTAATTCCACCTCCTACAAAAATAGGGATAGTAATTGTATTTTGTACAGCTTCGATTACTGCAATGGGTACTGTTAATTGCGCCCCACTTCCAGCCTCGAGATAGATTACTTTTAATCCTAATTGTTCACCTGCTAAAGCAGTCATTGCGGCAATCATACTGTTGGTTCTTGGAATGGGTTGCGTATTGCTGATGTAACTCACAGCTGTTGCTTGTCCACTTTCAATTAATATATATCCTGTTGAAATAATTTCTAAACCACTTGCTTGTACTAATCCCGCTGCTGCAACTTGCTTTCCAATGAGTAGGTCAGCATTTCTACCAGAAATTACAGAAAGTAATAAGAGCGCATCTGCATTTGAATTTACTTGCATTTCGTTTCCAGGAAAAATAACGATGGGTACATTTGTTGCATTTCGTATAAGGTCAATGCATTTTTCAATCGTATTTTTAGCTAATAGACTTCCTCCAATAAAAAAAAAATGAGGTGGGGTAAGTTTAGCTGTTGCTAATAACTCAGCTAGTTTTTCGATTTTGTCGGGGTCAATTAACACGGCAAGACTTTTTTTTCCTTGCGTTTTTCGTTGAAGAATTAAATCATATATAGATTTCATCACGATGGTTGTTCTGTCCATGCAAGGATACAATCTTTAAACCGCTCGTAGTGCACCATTCGACTTATTTTTTCCCCCTCATGTATTAATGTTGCTTTTACTTTACCCTTTTCTGTATTGCTAATTATTTCAACAAATATATCTGTTTTGAAGGAAATGTTTTTGAAGCCGTAAATTTTGTACATGGCTTCTTTTACAGCCCAATATGCATGCAAACGCTCTACTATAGGATCTTTTTTACATTCAAGAAGTTCAACTTCGGACAGATATTTATGTGCTATTCTTTCAATTCTTGGATGGATGGATTCTATGTCTATACCGCAGCAATCCTTATCAATAAGTATGGCAATTAATTTGCCTGTATGAGATATGGACAAATTAATATTTTCTAAATCAGTTATTGGTTTGCCATTTTGATCATACTTAATTTTTGCATCGGGAACTAAGGTCTGGAATAATAACCTAGTTGCTAGAAATTGTAGACGTCGAAAGGAATGTGTGAATGAACTTATAGTAGCTTGTTCTTCTTTGTTAGGAACATAAAATTTCTGAAGTTCAATTTCAGTTTCAGTAACTTCCCAGATACCAAGTGTGGCTGAAAAACCTAATTTTTTTATATGAATCAATGGCATTTCTTCGATTTGTTGCAAAAATACACGCTAAATTCATAAAGAATCTTATTTTTATTTGATTGTAATGGGCTTGCCTCGTCTCTTTTTATTAATTTTGCAGTCCATTAAAAATTGTAACAATGAGCAACGTAATAACTGAGAAACAAATGAAATACAAAGTGAAAGATATCTCCCTCGCAGAGTGGGGTAGAAAAGAAATAAAATTGGCAGAAGTAGAGATGCCTGGATTAATGTCGTTACGTGAGGAGTATGGTGCTTCTAAGCCATTGGCTGGGGCACGTATTGCAGGATGTTTGCACATGACCATTCAAACAGCTGTTTTAATTGAGACACTTGTTGAATTAGGTGCAGAGGTTACTTGGTCTTCTTGTAATATTTTTTCTACGCAAGACCATGCTGCTGCTGCAATTGCGGCTACAGGAATTTCGGTTTTTGCTTGGAAAGGTATGAATGCAGAAGAATTTGACTGGTGTATTGAGCAGACGCTTTGGTTTGGAGATGATCGTAAACCGTTAAATATGATTTTAGACGATGGTGGTGATTTGACAAATTTAGTTTTTGACAAATTCCCTGAGCTAGCGGCTGGTATTAAAGGGCTTTCTGAAGAAACAACAACAGGAGTGCACCGTTTGCATGAGCGTATGAAAAACGGAACACTGTTAGTTCCTGCAATAAATATTAATGATTCCGTTACCAAATCAAAATTTGATAATAAATATGGTTGCAGAGAATCTTTAGTTGATGCAATACGCCGTGCTACCGATTTAATGCTAGCTGGAAAAGTAGCGGTGGTAGCAGGTTATGGTGATGTTGGAAAAGGTTCGGCACAATCCTTAAGTTCACAAAATGTTCGTGTTATTGTGACGGAAATAGATCCTATTTGTGCGCTTCAAGCTGCCATGGATGGCTACCAAGTTATTAAAATGGATAATGCAGTAAAAATTGCTGATATTATTGTTACTACAACAGGTAATAAAAATATTATTGTTGATCGCCATTTTAAAGTAATGAAGCATAATGCAATTGTTTGTAACATAGGTCACTTTGATACTGAAATTGATATGGCTTGGTTGAATTCTAACTATGGTCACACCAAAGACATTATTAAGCCACAAGTTGATAAATACACAATTGATGGGAAAGACATTATTGTGCTTGCTGAAGGCCGTTTAGTTAACTTAGGTTGCGCAACGGGCCATCCTTCTTTTGTAATGAGCAACTCATTTACAAATCAAACACTTGCTCAATTAGAGTTGTGGGTACATACAGCGAAATACGACAAGAAAGTTTATACTTTACCAAAAATTTTGGATGAAAAAGTTGCTCGTTTACACCTTGGAAAAATAGGAGTAGAGTTAGATGTTTTGAATAAAGATCAAGCAGACTACATTGGTGTACAAGTGCAAGGCCCTTACAAAGCTGAGGAGTACAGGTATTAGGATTTAATAATTCTATTTTAAAAAAGAGGAGAAATTAAATTTCTCCTCTTTTTTTGTATTCACATTTATGAAATTTCGTGGAATGCTTATTAATTAAACTAGTTTGTTACTCTTAAAACAGTTCCGTCAAAAATGCAACGAAATTGTCGAAGTGGAATGACCGCTAATCCAGAAATTGGACTTCCGTCACTCAATAAAAATTGTGAGTTACAACTCAGGTCCTTTAGAATAATATTATTTGTTGTGTCAACAGCTACAATAGCACTAGGCTCCTCGGGTAAATAAGGGCATGTTCTTTCGTATGCAGCGAATTCATTGAATCCCTTTCGGTAAACAATAACGCCACGATTCCCGCCCGCAAAATATTTCCAACCACCAACACTAACAAGGTTTATGTTTTGTGGTTCATTCACATAAATTATAAGATCCACATAAACATTGGGTACATACTGTCGATTTTTTTTACAATTTGTGAAAAGTAATAAAATGAAAACAATTATCAGATAGTTACTTTTGTACATGAAACAAAGTTAGCGAAGTTTTTCTTCGTCATCAACCTTGTTTAAAATTGTAAGTTTGTCAAGCAAATATAAGCGCATGAAAACAAGAATTTTATTAATTGGCATTGCTATTCAGTTTCTACCACTTTTTTTAGCTGCACAAACAGATGCTGGTGGAGCTTCAAATAAAACTGAAAAGTCGGAGGAAGCCAAATCGCCGGACACAAAGTTGGAACGTCAAAAAGCTAAACGTCAGTGGAAGAAAAACAGAAAACAAGAAATGGGTGCTGCGAAAGCAAAAAAAGAATACAGTAAAAAATATAATACAAAGATGACTCGCAAGAGAATGAAGCGTTCCCAGAAGAAAGCGCTCCAGAACAATGCTCATAAGCGAGACTTTTTTCTCGTACGGTGGTGGAATAAAATATTCCATTAATTAGTTTCGATGATGAATTATTGTCTTTTGTAAACCGTTGTTGGTTTTCCGTAACATACGTTTTAAGCCATTGTGAATTTTAAGTTAAAAATATTTTGTAATTTGTGTTAAAATCTTTTATATTTACGCATTGAATTGCACTATTTATACATCATACGAAATAGAATTATTATGCTTCGAAAAATCTACCTAGTTATTACTATTTTAATGGTAAGCCTGACTCTTGCAACTGCTCAAAGTGGTGGTGCAATTAAAGGAAAAGTGATTGATAAAGCGACTCGTGAAGGCGTGCCTTTTGCAATCGTCACAGTCTCTATGAATGGTGTAAATGCTGGCGGGGCGCAAACCGACTTAGATGGCAATTACCAAATCAAACCTCTTAATGCAGGGGTTTATAGTGTTAAGATTCAATATACAGGTTATAAACCCGTTGAGATTGTTGGAGTAATAGTTTCAGATTTAAAAACAAGTTATCTTACCGGTACAGAAATATCTGCATCAAGTATTACAAATGCTGTTTTTGAGGTTGTAGAATATAAAGAACCACTTATTGATCCAGATACAAAGTCAGGCAGTACAATTACTCGTGATGAGTTTATTGCAATGCCATCTAAAAATATTAACTCAGTTGCAGCAACCACAGCAGGTGTTTACCAAGCTGATGAAGGTGGCGGACTTAATATGCGTGGTCAGCGTTCTGAAGGTACTGCTTATTTTATTGATGGCCAGAGAGTAATTGGCTCGGCGAATCTTCCACAGCAATCCATAGAACAAGTAAGTGTTATTACGGGTGGTGTTCCAGCTCAATTTGGAGATGCTACCGGTGGCGTAATTAACATTACAACTCGTGGACCACAAAGCGAATATTTTGGTGGTGTAGAGTTAATCAGCTCTGAAATTTTAGATGATTACGGATATAATTTTGTTGGCTTTAGTGCCGGTGGACCAATTTTGATGAAGCGAGATGCCGTTAAAGGTAATCGTCCTATTCTTGGTTTTATTATTTCTGGAGAGGGCAGCACTGAAAAGGATCCTGACCCGTCAGCAATCGGAACATATAAATTAAAAGATGAGAAATTAGCAGAGCTTGAGGTTAGTCCACTTCGCCCTTCCCCAACCGGTACAGGTTTTGTTCGTAATTCTGAATTTGTTCATGCAAGCGATTTTGAAAAAATTAAAGCACGACAAAATGTGGCCTCTCGTACATTACGTTTGAATGCGAAAATTGACTTTAAACCAACAGAAAATTTAAACATCACCTTTGGCGGATCTGTTGATTATAACTCTCGACACAATTATATTTATGATTATGCGCTATTCAATCCTTCAAACAACCCGCTTAACAATTCTAATACTTGGAGGGTTTATGCTCGCTTAACACAACGTTTTGGTTCGCAGGGAGCAGCAGCTGAAAAGTCTGCCTCAAACTTAAAAAATGCGTTTTATACAATTCAGGTTGGCTATACAAAAGTGATGTCAACAACACAGGATGATACACATAAAAATAAGTATTTCGATTACGGTCACATAGGAACTTTTAACCAATATAAAACACGGTCATTTATTCCTGGTAGCGTTGTGGTAGCTGGTGACACTTTATTCGGATATGTTCAATCTGCATTTTCAGATTCTGCACTTACGTATACTCCTTCTTATATAGATATGGATGGCAACACTGTTATTTCTCCAAATCCGCTTGAATCTAACTATACGGATTATGTGTATGCTAATTATAATGGGCAAATTGTGAATGGTAATGACATCCAATCAAGTTTAGGTCTTCTGAATGGTGACCGTCCATCTAACGTTTATTCTCTTTGGCTAAACACAGGTCGTCAATACCCTTCTTATTTTATTGATGATAAAACACAATTTCGTGTTTTTACAAGTTTCTCTGCTGATATAAAAGAGCACGCCATTCAGGTAGGATTTGAATTTGAACAACGCTCGGAGAGGGCATATTCATTGGGAGCAGCTGGACTTTGGACTCGAATGCGTCAACTTGCCAATAATCATTTAACACAATTGGATTTGGAAAATCCGACACAAGTGGATTATGGTACTTACGATGCATTTACTTATGAACGTTTCTATGATGCAAGTCAGCAGAAATATTTTGATGCCCAACTTCGTGAGGCTTTAGGTATGCCAGTTACAAGTACTGATTGGATTGATATTGATGCTTTAGGTCCAGATTTTTACAATTTAGATATGTTTAGTGCTGATGATATGTTGTTGGATGGAAATAATATTGTTAGTTATAACGGTTACGATCACACAGGAAAGCGCCAAAATGGTGGAGCTTCATTTGACGATTTTTTTACCAAGAAAGATAAAGATGGAAATTTCACAAGAACTATTCCTGCATTCCAGCCAATTTATATGGCAGGTTACATCCAAGATAAATTTGATTTTAAAGATTTGAAATTTAATGTTGGTCTTCGTATCGATCGCTTTGATGCGAATCAAAAGGTGTTAAAAGATAAATATCTTTTTTATGAAGCAAAGACTGTAAAGGAAGTAGACAACTTTGTCCACCCTGAAAATATGGGCGATGACTATGTAGTCTATGTTGATGCGAATCCAAATCCAAATACTATTTTGGGTTATCAGTTTGAAGGAAATTGGTTTGATGCACAAGGAAATGAAATAGGAGATCCTTCTGTAATTGCACAAGCTTCGGGAACAGGTCAAATCACTCCTTACTTATTAAATCCTTCACAGACAACCATTAGTTCAAAAGCTTTTAAGGATTACGAGCCACAGCTAAATTTTATGCCAAGGATAGCTTTCGCTTTTCCTATTTCAGATGAAGCTAATTTTTTCGCACATTATGACGTATTAACACAACGTCCAACTGATGGTTACCGATTAGATCCTTTACAGTATTATTACATTGCTAACCGTGTTGGATCATTCAATAATAATCCTGCATTGAAACCACAGCGCACAACGGATTATGAGCTTGGATTTACACAAACATTAAGTGCTCGTAAGAATGCTGCTATAACAATTTCATCTTTCTACCGTGAGTTCCGCGATATGATTCAAGTTGTGGCAGTCAATTATGCATACCCAGTTAATTACCTTACTTACGATAACATTGACTTTGGTACTGCAAAAGGCTTTACTGTTGCCTATGACCTTAGACGTACGAATGGTGTTCAATTAACTGCGAGTTACACACTTCAGTTTGCCGATGGCACTGGATCTGGATCTAGCGAAGCTGCTACACTTATTTCTTCAGGTCAACCAAATCTTCGTACTACATTGCCTTTGGATTTTGATCAAAGACACGCAATTGTATGTAATGTTGATTACAGATTTGGATCTGGCGCAAATTACCATGGACCAGTGGTTGGAAATGGATCAACAAAACTTTTTGATAATGTTGGAGCTAATATGGTATTTCGTGCTGGTTCAGGTACACCATATACCCAACAATCCAATGCTACGCCTGATGCACAGTTTGGAGTTGCAAGTCGTCCAAATTTAGAGGGATCTGTTAATGGTTCTCGTTTTCCTTGGCAGGTTCGAATGGATTTGAGAATTGATAAAGACATTGACCTTCATTGGGGTGGCGATCAAGCAAAAGGTGAAAGTGCAAAGGAAGCAAGCTTGAATATTTACCTTCAGGTTTTAAATGTGTTGAACACAAAGAATATTCAAAATGTATATCGTTATACAGGCAATGCCGCTGACGATGGCTATTTGAATGCTTCATCAACTCAAGCATTAATTAATGCACAAAATGACCCAAATTCATTTAGAGATTTGTATGCTATAAAAGTAAATAACCCATCAAACTATAGTATTCCGCGAAGAATTCGTCTTGGTGTAATGCTCGACTTTTAAGCTAAAAAAATTATTGCTCCAATACAGACAAGAAAAAAATTAAATTGAATTAAAATGAAAATAAATCGCCAAATCAGGTCCCTATCAATTGCAGTTTTTATCTGCTTTGCTACCACAGCAATCGGAAGAGAAAACGGTGCCACAGGCCAGCGTCAATCAAATACAAGTTCTAGTAGATGGAATGGACAGGATCAATTAGCAGCCTCTTGTACGCCAGCATCAGCTAAAACTGACTTAGATATTAATAATGTACGTACCACGATAATGACTGGTGGCGATATGTGGTGGAATTTAAGCACTGCTAAATATGAAATTCCAAAAGATGGTGGAGCGCATTCCATTTTTGCTGGGGCACTTTGGATTGGTGGTCTTGATGCTGGTGGACAATTGAAAGTAGCTGGAATGACATATCGCCAAACAGGAAATGACTTTTGGCCAGGCCCCTTAGATACCACTACAGTTTCTATTGATGGAACAACTTGTGCTGCATTTGATAAACATTGGAAAATTACCAGAAAACAAGTTGAAGATTTTGGACTTTATTTAGCTGGCACACCACCAGCAGGGTATTCTGTTCCATTAGTAATTCAAAATTGGCCAGGAAATGGTGATGCAAGCTTAGGACAAGGTCATTATTTAGCTCCTTTTGTTGATGCTGATGGTGACGGATTTTATTCCTGGACTTCAGGTGATTATCCAGCGTATGATATTACTGGTTCATTAGGATGTTCAAAATTTCAATTATTTGGTGACCAATGTTTATGGTGGGTTTTTAACGATAAAGGGAATATCCATTCTGAAACTGGTGCTGCTGCAATTGGTTTAGAAATTCATGCTCAGGCATTTGCTTTTTCTACCAATGATGAAATAAATAATATGTCATTTTATCAGTATAAAATTATTAACCGCTCTACTGTATCAATGACCAACACCTATTTTGGACAATGGACAGATGCTGATCTTGGCTCTTATGACGATGATTATGTTGGATGTGATGTTGCTCGTGGACTTGGATATACTTTTAATGGAGATGCAAATGACGGAGCAAGCGCATTGCCAACTGTAGGTACTTATGGTGCAAATCCTCCTGCAGTAGGATTAGATTTCTTTGAAGGGCCTTTAGCTGACGCAGGCGATGCAATAGATAATGATCACGACGGCACCACAGATGAAATTGGTGAACAAATTATCATGTCTAAATTTGTTTATTATAACAACGATTTTAGTGTATTGGGTAATCCAGAGAACGCGACTCATTTCTATAATTATCTTTCTGGGTTTTGGAAAGATGGTTCACCTTTTACTTATGGAGGAAATGCATACGGAGGAACGACATTATGTGATTATATGTTCCCTGGCGATACAGATCCATTTGGTATTGGTTGTAACAATGTGCCACAAGCAGACTGGAGTGAAGAGCTTGAAGGAAACACTCCGTTTGACCGTCGTATGATGCAGTCTGCAGGGCCTTTTACTTTACAGCCCGGTGCTGTAAATTACGTTACAGTCGGTGCTGTTTGGGCACGTGCTGCAAATGGTGGACCTAGTGCATCAGTAGCGCTTATGCGTATAACTGATGATAAAGCACAAAATTTATTTGACAATTGCTTCAGAACTTTGGATGGTCCTGACGCGCCAGACATTACCATTCAAGAATTGGATAAAGAATTATTGCTTTACCTTACAAATAAACCAAATTCGAATAATTATTTGGAGCGCTACAATGCTGGCGACCCTTCCATTACTTATTCTTCACTCTCTCCTTTATTAGCAGGTATTGATACAACTTATAGTTTTGAAGGTTATCAAATTTTCCAATTAAAAGATGAAACGGTTACCACTTCGGATCTATATAATTTGGATAAAGCTCGTTTGGTTGAACAATGTGATATAAGAAACGGTATTGGAAGTTTAGTTAACCGCGATTTCGATCAAGTACTAAATGCAGATGTACCCAAAGACATGACCATTACTGCAAATGATGATGGCATTTCTCACTCTTTCAGTATTAAAGATGATTTATTTGCAGCAGGTGATCGTCGCTTAATCAATCATAAAACATATTACTTTTTAGCTTTATCTTATTCGCATAATAGTTATTTGTCGTATGCTGATGTTTCTTTTGATCTCCTTAATCCTATTGCTCCTTCTAATATTGGACAGAAAAAACCCTATTTAGCAGGTCGTCGTAATGTGAAATCATATTCTGGAATACCCCATATTACATCCCCTGAGGCCGGTGGTACAAATCAAGCATCTTCTTATGGAAATGGTCCTAAATTGACACGTCTTGAAGGTTCTGGAAATGGTACAAATGTTCTGGATTTGACAGATGCTTCTATAAATGCCATTCTTAATGCGCCTCCAGTTGTGTTTACAAATAATGGTTCTGCTCAGAGCACTGGTGATTGGAATGGAACAGCTCGCGTAAATAACATTGAATATCAGAATGGAAAAGGTCCTGTTAATATTAAAGTGATTGACCCATTAAATGTTGTGGATGGAACTTATACAATTGAAATTACAAATAACACAACTAATACTTCAATTATTCCAAGTACAGCGAAGTGGACTTTGCATCAATTAACTCCTACTGCTCAATCTTGGAGTTCGGATACCACAATAACCATTTTTAGTAATTTTTCTAACGAACAAATTATTCCTGAACTTGGTTTATCAGTAACTTTTGCATCAGTTCAAAATGTTGGTACCAATAATAATCCAGACAAAAACAGTTATTTGGAATCTTCTATGGTATTTACAGAACCGACTAAAGATTGGTTGACGGGTGTTGTAGATGATGACAGTCAATCTGAATCAAATTGGATTCGTTCTGGTACAACAACTGGAACCGGAGGATGCGCACCTTCTTTCAATGATCGATTTACTGGTGCAACACCTCTTGATGCGGAAGCTGATTATGAGAAAGTTGTAAATGGAATTTGGGGCCCATACCGTCTTTGTGCCGACAATCTAAATCCTGCATTAACTACAATTTGTTATAGTGCTGGCCCTGCTTATTACCAAACCACCACAATGGTTCAAAACAAAATGGATAATATTTCCAACATTGATGTGGTGTTTACGAATGACAAGTCGAAATGGACTCGTGTACCTGTAATTGAAGTTGGATCAAACAGTTCACAAACTCAAAACGGTACAGGAACATTCTTACTTAGAAGTGGTGCATCGGTTGATAAAAATGGATCATCCACAAATCTTGGTGGTGGCATTACTAATTCTGATTTCATTAGTGCAACAGGCATGAGTTGGTTTCCTGGTTATGCGATCAACGTTACTACTGGTGAGCGATTAAATATGGCTTTTGCTGAGAATTCATCGCTTGTTGCCGACCGCGGTCGCGATATGCTTTGGAATCCTACATCAAATGAGCGTTCAACATTCGGAGATCCATTGTTTGGTGGCCAACATTATATTTATATTTTCGGTCACAATGGAAATGCTCGCTATATACCAAATTATGCAATTCCGTATTTACAGAACGAATTGAAGGATGTTCCAGCTTACGATTATGGACGAATGATTATGAAGATCATGAAGCCAGCCAGTACTTATACATCAGCAAATGTGCAAACGGAACGCACTGAGATGTGGCGAGATGCAATGTGGGTAAGTATTCCAAAACTTGCCGATGATTACTCAACATGGAATTTCAATTACAGCGGCAATCCCTTGCCAACAGATGTAAAAGTTAGGTTACGTGTTGCTAAGCCATACAAAAGGGCGCTCACAGAAATTCTTGGAAATGCTACTTACCCATGGATTCCTACTGATACTGTTTTCGCTGCACAGAATGGAAATAATCCAATGTATTCTTTTAACACAGCTGATTTAAAAGTTGGTATTAACGATAACTTATTCGCAAAAAGTGCACTTGATTTAATTAATGTCGTTCCAAATCCGTATTACGCTTATTCCAGTTATGAAAAAAATCAGTTAGATAATAGAGTTAAATTCACTAATCTTCCTGAAAAGTGTACAATTCGTATTTACACAGTAAGTGGACTTTTGATTAGAAAAATTACCAAAGATTCACCCATAACTTCAGTGGATTGGGATTTGAAAAACCAAGCTGGTATTCCTATCGCAAGTGGACTTTATATTGTACACGTTGACGTACCAGATGTCGGTGAAAAAATTCTTAAGTTTTTTGGTATTCTTCGACCTGTTGACTTAGATGCGTATTAAACTTTATTAATTGTTGTGAAATTTTCTAATTGATTTGAAAGAAAAATTATGAAAGCAAAAAATAAAATAAAAATAACAATGCTCAGCGCAGGAATACTTCTTGTGATTGCATTGCCTTGTATTGCTGGAAATAAAGATCGTGCTGGACAAGCAGGAGCAACGGAGTTATTAATAAATCCGTTTGCAAGAAGTTCTGGCTGGGGTAGTGCAAATACAGCAGGAGTGCATGGCCTTGAGGCAATGTATTTAAATGTTGGTGGTATGGCATTTACCAAAAACACAGAATTATTATTTTGCCATACAAATTGGCTCGGTGGAGCAGGCATTGGTATTAATTCATTTGGGTTTACACAGCGTGTAGGTGCTACTGGCGCTATTGGACTTGGCATTATGTCAATGGATTTTGGTGATATTGATATTACCACCACAGATCTTCCAGAAGGCGGAATTGGAACTTTTCACCCTACTTATAGCAACATAGCACTTTCATTTGCGAAAGGATTTTCACAATCAATTTATGGTGGATTGGTAGTTAAAGGAATTTCCGAATCAATTGCTGATGTATCAGCTCGCGGTGTAGCATTGGATGCAGGAATTCAATATGTGACAGGTAAATTCGAGCATATTAAGTTTGGAATTTCTCTTCGAAACGTTGGACCGCGAATGAGGTATACTGGTGATGGACTTGGATTTAAAGGTGTAGCTCCTTCTGGAGTTTATGCAATGACTGTTAACCAACGTTCGGCTGATTTTGATTTGCCAACATTAATTAATATTGGAGGAACGTATGATTTTTATTTCTCAAAAGATTCTTTGTCAATGAAAACCAATCGCATTACAGCCGCAGGAAATTTCACTTCTAACTCTTTTTCTAAGGATGAATTCCGCGCAGGATTAGAATATGCATGGAAATCGATGTTCATGGTTCGTGCTGGATTTATTTATGAGGATGGAATAACCAATGAGGAAGAGCGTACAACTGCATTTACTGGTCCAAGTTGCGGTGCTTCAATTGAACTTCCTTTTGGAAAGCGTGGATCAACCTTTGCGATTGATTATTCGTATCGTGCCACAAACCCATTTAATGGTGTTCATAGTTTCGGAGCCCGAATTAATCTTTAGTCCTGTTCTTAAAAACCGCTAAATTTAGTATCTTTGGTTTAAGGAGAATCCCGCTTCAGTTTTACTGATGCGGGATTCTCCTTCTATTTCTATTCAATTACAATCTCATTAAAGACGAGCTATATGTCAGAAATAATTTATTTTACCGAGTCAGGTCTTATCAAAATAAAGGAGGAACTACATTTCTTAAAAACGAAAGAAAGAACTAGTATATCTCGCCAAATTGCAGAAGCAAGGGATAAAGGAGATCTATCAGAGAATGCCGAGTACGATGCCGCTAAGGAAGCGCAGGGCCTATTAGAAGCAAAGATTTCGAAGATTCAAGGTATGGTGAATAATGCTCGAATTGTTGATGAAACGAATCTTGATATTGATAAGGTTTTAATCCTTTGCAAGGTCACAATTAAAAATTTGAAATCAGGACAGCAAATGACCTATACGCTTGTTCCTGAAACGGAGGCAGACCTTAAGACGTTTAAACTTTCTGTAAATTCTCCTATTTCAAAAGGTCTTTTGGGTAAAAAAGTAGGGGATATTGCTAATGTTACTGTTCCTGCTGGTGCTTTACAGTTCGAGATTATTGAAATTTCAAGATAATGGCAAGTATTTTTTCTAAAATTATCAATGGTGAAATTCCCTGTTATAAAATTGCTGAGACAGAAAAATGCATTGCTTTTTTAGACGTTTTTCCATTAGTCGAAGGCCATGTTTTGGTTGTTCCTAAAAAAGAAGTTGATTATATATTTGATTTAGAAGAATCAGATTTTACGGAGTTACAGCTTTTTTCTAAAAAAGTTGCGCGGGCAATTAAGCACGTAATTAGCTGTAAACGAATTGGAGTTGCTGTCATTGGATTAGAAGTTCCACATGCACACATTCATCTTGTTCCAATGAACAATACAGATGACTTGAATTTTACAAAGTCCAAATTAAAACCTAGTAAAGAGCAATTGGAGGAAGTGGCGAGGAAAATTTCAGAAGCTTTTTTAATTAATAATTAATAATAGGATATTCGTTTTTTTTAACTTATTTCCTTTTGAAAATTATTAATTATTTTTTCTGTCGATCTGGATTTTCGCTTAGGAAAGTGTTCCAGCTACCATATTTTTTACCCGAACTTTTTGTACCATTATCTTGAAAATGATGGCATACTGCGGCGGCAAGTGCGTCGGTTGCATCTAAATATTTTGGTAAATTTTTTATTGCTAGTAATTGCTGCAACATCGCAGCAACTTGTTCTTTTGATGCGTTGCCGTTTCCTGTTACCGACATTTTAATTTTTTTAGGACTGTATTCGAAAATAGGTACATTTTTATTTAATGCAGCAGCTATTGCTACGCCTTGAGCTCTTCCAAGTTTTAGCATAGACTGTACATTTTTTCCAAAAAATGGAGCTTCAATTGCAAATTCATCTGGGAGGTATTGGGTTACCAACTCAGACGTTTTATCAAAAATTGTTTTTAGTTTTAATGCCGGATCTTTTATTTTTTCCATTCGAATTACACCAAGTTCCAGTAATTTCATTTTCTGATTTGAAATTTGAATTATACCAAAGCCCATGATTGTGGTGCCTGGGTCAATTCCAAGTATGACCTTATTTTTATTTTTACGCGAATCGGGAGGAGAAAGCTGCACGGCGTTTTGTTACATTTACCAACATTATGTTAATTAAACTGCCATCTAAAATTGGCCTGATTATAAAGGTAGCAATTGTTTTTATCGCGCTGCTATATATTCTGTCGCGCTTTATTTTAATGGATGGTGGAAATTTATCTTTCCAGACTTTTTTAATTGCCTTACGAGTTCATCCTTTCCTTTTTTATGGTACAATTTTGTTAATGCCATTGAATTGGTTTTTGGAATCATTGAAGTGGAAAAATGCTGCTGGAAGAGCAATTGATATTTCCTTGTCGAATGCGGTAATGGGTGTGCTTGCAGGAGTTACAATTGGATTAGCAACTCCGAACAGAATTGGTGAATTTGTAGGACGAGTTTTCATGGTAAAGGGTGGCGATCGTATTCAACTGTTATTGCTTTCTTCGGTTCCAAGTTTTGCTCAAGTTTTAGTTACAATCATGCTTGGATTAATTGGGTTTGTGTTACATCCTGAATTTGCGGGATTGGCTACTATCGATTTAATTTTATTATTTGCGGGAGTGTTTTTGGTTTTTAGTTTACCTTTTATTTTTAGATTCATTCCATATAAGTGGTTGAAGAACATCGCTGTATTAAGATTATTTCCACGTAGGTTGTTTGTTCGAATTTTATTGCTTTCTTTTTTACGATACGCTGTTTATGTATTTCAGTTTTGTATAATTCTTTCGTTCTATGGAATTGTTTTTAATTTCGAATTAGTCTTAGTGTGTATTGTCATTTCTTATTTTATTGTAACAATTATTCCAACATTTTCATTTACCGAGGTCTTTATTCGTGGTGGAATTGCAGGTATTGTATTCTCAAATGCAGGTGTTTCATTTAATCTTGCTTTTGCCGCTGCCGTGACGCTTTGGATTATTAATGTGGCTATCCCAGCTTTGATTGGATCTATTTTTGTTTTTAAATTAAAATTTTACGCAAACGAGTAATGAGTCATCTTTTATATTTTATTGTTTTTGGTATTATTGTGTTGTACGGAATTTCATTAATTGTACCAACTTTTTATTTTATTTTTAAGCGTAAAATTAAAAACAAAGATTTTGTTCCCTCCACTTTTGTTTCTGTTTTATTGCCTGTTAGAAATGAAGAAACACAACTTGTTGAATGTTTAGAGAGTTTATTGAAATTGAATTATCCAGATAATAAATATGAACTCCTATTAATTAATGACCACTCTACTGACCAAACACGAAAATTAGCGGAGCGATATTTAGGCCGTTTCCCATTCTTTAAAATAATTGACAATCCTGTAAATGTTTTTGGAAAAAAAAGTGCACTTACGCTAGGAGTTCAGGCAGCGCAAGGTGAACTTATTGTCACAACTGATGGCGACTGTATTTTGCCTTCTTCATGGTTGTTAAATATTGTGGAGACTTACGAGACTGAAAATCCTGTTTTTATTTCTGGGCCTGTTGCTTATAAAAAGCAAGGAGGGCTTTTGCGTAATTTACTTGCAATGGAGCAAATTGCTTTACAAATAATTGCATCAGGTTCAATGCAAATGGGTTTGCCAATTCTTTGTAGTGGAGCTAATTTGGCTTATAAAAAGGATTTTTTTATTGAATCTGGTGGTTATCAAAATGACGTATTGGCGTCTGGCGACGATGTATTTCTAATGCTCAAAGCACATCGAAAATATCCTGGAAGACTTAGATTTATGTCAGACAGTAGTTCTATTGTTTTGACTTCGCCAGCTGAGAATTTGCGTTTTGCTATTCAGCAACGAAGCCGCTGGTTATCTAAAATATCAGCATATGGAAATTCATGGATTTCCGGTCTAGGAATACTGGTTTTTTTGTGTAATTGTATACCCTTGTTTTTTGCTTTACTTTCATTTTATAACAGTGAATATTTGACGCTATTTTTTTTGACATTTGCGGGCAAGATGTTGATTGATGTTTTGTTGTTATCTTTGGCAGTCCCTTTTTATAGGGAACCTCGTTTGCTTTTGTTTGCATTTTTTGGAGAAATAGTTTATCCCTTTCTCTCCATTATTTCAGTAGTTGCTGTTTTTTTTGGCACTTTTAATTGGAAAGGGAGAACTTATAAAGTTTGAAATAATTTTTGAATGAAGGAGGAAAATCAACAGCGTACTTATTCACTTGCTAGTTTTGCTTTGCAAAGACTACGTCGTGACAAATTAGCGATAACAGGCGTTTGTATTATTTTAGTTTCAATTCTTATTTCAATTTTGGGATATTTGATTACTCCCGATTCAAGTCCTGATGCTGATACACATATTGACGAAATTGGAATTCAGAAACCTGGATTTAAATGCAAATTAATTTCTTTAAGAAAAAATACCGAAATTGAAAGTGACAATATTCTTGCACGCATGTTTGTTGGTCGTGCTAACGATTGTGAATATCACGCCTATCAATCGACTTGGTTTTCAGGAAATGATATTGTTTGGCAAGAGTTTGCCGAAGGTGCTGCAAATGGTGAAATTACTCGCTTTAATTTAGCAGATGCGATATATCCGATCAATCCGGCTTTCCCATTTGTAAGCGATACCGTAAATGGATTTGTTGATTTTTACGTTTATGGTGAGGGAGGAAGAATTCATAAAACCACCAAAGAGTTACAACTTGAAATTCAGGCAAATCTTCTTGAAAATAGAAATATTTTAGGGACAGACCATTTCGGTCGCGATTTATTAAGTCGATTAATGATTGGGACTCGAATTTCACTTTTTGTTGGATTAATTTCTGTTATTATCTCCTTGCTGATTGGTATTTTGATGGGTTCGATTGCAGGCTTTTTCCGTGGCTGGGTTGATGATGTTATCATGTGGTTTATAAATGTTGTTTGGTCCATACCAACCTTATTGTTGGTCATTGCAATTACACTTGTACTTGGGAAAGGGATTTTCCCAATTTTTATTGCTGTTGGCTTGACTATGTGGGTGGAAACAGCCAGAGTAGTACGAGGACAAATACTGAGTGTTAGAGAGGAGGAATTCATAGAAGCGGGTAGGGCACTAGGGTTCTCTAATATTCGAATTGTTCTTCGACATTTATTACCAAATGTTATGGGCCCAGTAATTGTTATTTCTGCAAATAATTTTGCTTCCGCTATTCTTATTGAGGCAGGATTAAGTTATTTGGGGATTGGTGTTCGACGACCAACTCCATCTTGGGGAATGATGATAAGTGAGTATAAAGGGTATATTCTCACTGGTGATGCATACCTTGCCATTTTACCTGGCGTTGCCATTATGTTTGTGGTACTTGCTTTTATTTTGTTGGGTAATGGCTTACGGGATGCAATTGATACGAAGTTGGTAGGTGAGGATCAGATTATGACATAATAATTTGGTAGTCTATAATTGCCTCTATTTCAAGTATTAAATTTTAGAATAATAAATAGATTGTTTTCACAAAGTAAATTATTAATTTAGCACCTCTCACACAAAGCTTCGGCTTCTCATTAATAACACATACATTATATGCATATTGCAATCGCTGGAAATATCGGATCAGGAAAAACTACTCTTACCACTTTGCTTTCGAAACATTATGGGTGGCAAGCACATTATGAAGATGCAGATGAAAACCCTTATCTCGCCGATTTTTACGAAGACATGCAACGCTGGTCATTCAATCTTCAGATATATTTTTTAAATAGTCGGTTTGCGCAGGTAACTGATATTCGTACTTCTGGTCGTGATGTAATTCAAGATCGAACTATCTATGAGGATGCACATATTTTCGCGCCCAATTTGCATGCGATGGGATTGATGACTACACGTGATTTTGAAAATTATTTTTCACTGTTCAAATTGATGGAATCATTGGTAGCACCACCTGACCTAATTATTTATTTGCGTGCTTCTGTACCAACTTTGGTTGCACAAATTCAAAAACGTGGACGTGATTATGAAAATCAAATTCGAATAGATTACCTCAAACGTTTGAACGAACGTTATGAAGCATTTATTTCTACTTACGATTCAGGTAAAGTTTTGATTATTGATGTGGATGAAAATAAATTTTCAGAGCATCCTGAACACCTTGGTGAAATAATTAATAAAATAGATGCTGAAATTAATGGACTGTTCAAATAGGACTTCGATACATCCGCCGCGGCGGACACTCAGCTTGACAAAATAAAAAAGCGCTCTGAAATTTCAGGGCGCTTTTTTTTTGCAATTTTCTTAAAGACAACTCGCTTCCATCAACCGCACATCCAATTCCAATTGATTGAAATTGATCAGCACCAATTCAAATGGAACACGACAGAATTTAGCGTTTTCCCAAGAAAATTTACCTTCCTTTGGGTTTCCGTAACGATCAATATCACTTATGTTTAGTAGTAAAAGATTTTCCTTGTGAAATTTTTCTTTCAATAGGATATTTAGAATTTTAACATCACTTTTTAGTGCTGTCATTATTGGTTTTGGCTGATCATTATTGGTAAATAAAAAACTCATGGGAAGGTTAAAGTTGCCAGCGTTCTCTGACAATAACATTTCCAAATTAGGTTTTGGATTCTGACCAAATGAAGCAAAATCAATAATTTGTTTTTTCGCTGCTTCTATTTTCGAGCACAAGGAATTACAACTGTTTTTAAGTTCTGATAGATCTGCTTGCGATTTTGTTGAATCAGTTGATAAACTCGCATATTTCAGCTCGTTTTGTTTTGATGCGAATGCATACGCTTTGTCGATGCCTTGAATTGAAGAGGCATATAAATAATGAATTTGCTGACTTGGTCTGAGACTGGTTAACAAGAACAGCAATCCACCTGCGAACAGAATCAAAAGGGAAGAAACAATGGTATTCATTTTAGTTTCCGAATTTTTTATTCCACCGAAAAAATATATTGGAAGAAAAATAAAAATTAAAATTCCTAATGAAATCAACCACATAATTGTCGCTCCAGGCCAATGCATCACTTTAAATAATGAGGAAATGCTTACAAGAATTCCGAATAGCGTAGCAATTCCCAAAGTGATTTTTTCTCGCTTTTCTTTTACTTCTTTCGCCTTGATTAAAAATAAAATAGGTAGGAAAATAAAACTGAGAATAAAAACAGCAAGTAAAAATATTGCCGAGGCTCCCGGCCAATGCATTACTTTAAAAAATGATCCAATGATAATTCCAATGGCAGCGAATGTTCCGCTTAAAAGCATTACTTTTTTCATGGTGTAATAGTGTTTAAAGGTTAATACTAATTCTGTTTCTTCCTGAATTTCCCGTAATTCTCGTTTATAAAAACGAGTAATCACAATTCTGTAAAATTCATCAAAGTCTTGTTCTGGTGACATTTCATTTTCAATAACGCAACAGATATGATCCAGGAGATTGAGCTGCAGCTCCTCCAACTCAATGCCATTACGTCTAATGTCATCGAGAATAAATGATACCTGTTGTTCACTTAAAACAAACATGCTAACCGATGTTTAGTTTCAGATCAAGTAAAAAGACCATCGTGTTCATGAATTCCCTGAACTCGCTTACTTTTTCTTTAGCCATTTTTTTACCCGTTTTGGTAATGGTGTAATACTTACGAATCCGGTTTCCTACATTAACCGTTTTCGTCGTCAAAATTCCATCTGCTTCCAGCGCATGCAGTGTAGGATACAATGCGCCTTCCGTCAATTGAATTTTTCCGTCAGTAAGCTCCTTTACCTTTTGGGTAATTTCATAGCCGTACATTTTGTCGTTCTCCGACAACAACTTTAAAATGATTGTTTTTAAAGTTCCTTTTATGAGTTCTGATGAATACATAGTACAAATATACACTTTATTTTAGATATACATATAAGTCTTATGTATATTTTTAAAACGCATGCATTTATTGGAATATTGTGTGGGAGCGGTTTTTTATATGTATTCAGAGATTATATTTGTATTAAATATAAATTTTATGATAAAATTTAATGCTACTTTCCTTTACCTATTCTTTTCTTCAACTATAGCGCTAGCTCAATTACCAGTGATACGCAGCACGTTTACTGGGCCTTATACTCCTATTAATATGCCAGCAGCAACCTTATCTACTGCATCGGGTGATGATGATGTGCAAAGTGCAATTCCATTAGGATTTACATTTAATTATTTAGGAATAAATTATACAACTATTGGCGTAAGTACAAATGGCGTTGCTTCTTTTAGCGCTGCAATGTCTACCTCAGGAACGAATAATAATTTATATGTTGGAGCAGCACCAAATTTAAGTCTCGCTCCTTGGTGGGATAATATTTGGTCTGATACTATATTATACCAATTGCAGGGCCCACCTGCCAATCGGACTTTTACTATTCAGTGGACGAATTCACTTTCTTATAATAATACAGCAACACAGCTGTTGAATTTTCAGATTATTTTGCACGAAACATCTGATGTAATTGAGTTTAGTTATGGTAATATGGTACCAGGAATCGCAGCAGCAAATGAGTCTGCTTCTATTGGCATTGAAAGCTTAGTTGGTGGTGCCGGTGATTATCTTGATGCTATTACAGGGTCTCCATTTACGAGTAACGGAATGCTAAATTCGTCAACGCAATGGCCTTCGCATAATTTCAGATTTACGCCAGGCACTGCTGCTGCTCTTGTAGGTGGAACTTATACAGTTGGCCTGACAGGAAACTATTATAGTTTGAGTGAAGCAATTGCTGACATTAACCATAGCGGAATTGCTGGGCCGATAATTCTTTCGCTCATAGATAATAATTATGATGTTTCTGCTGCAAATGGCGATAATTATTTTCCAATGTTAATTGGACCAGTAAATGGCTCGTCTTCCTTTAATACAATTACCATTTCCTCTTTTGTAGGTACATCAATAATTACTTCTGAGGGAACCAACAATGGTAATTGTGGAAATGCTGCTGCAAATAATATCATTAGTAATATAAATGAACCTATCCTTGCACTTGTAGGAGCTAGTTATATTAATTTACAAAATATTGAATTAAATTGTTCTAATACCGGTATTGTCGATCGAGGTTTATTTGTAATTAATTCATCTGCAATTGTGGGTTCTCAAAATAATTTATTCACCGGTATTACTGTTGCGCTCAATAGAGGGAATGCAACGAGTATGGGTATTGAACAACGTGCAATAACAACTCCAACAGCTATTGGTGGAGCAAATTCAACTAATGGATATTTCAATCTCGATATTTCCAATGTATACAATGGTATGTATCTCAACGGAAATGCTGCGTTTCCAGATTTGAATAGTGTCATAGGTAATACTTCAGCGACTCAATTTAATATGATTGGAGCGGCAACTATAGATGATATTGGAAATGGCAATACAACCACTTATGGTATTCGTGCCAATAATCAAAATGGTGTTTCAATTTATAATAATGAAGTTCGAAATGTTTCACAAAATGGTAATTCAACAGCAGAGGGAATTATTTTAGATGCTGCTGTTGGTTCCAATAATGTATATACGAATAAAGTTCATGCAATAAATTATAGAGGTTTAACGAATACGGGTAACATTACTGGCATTCGTGCTAATTTGGCTGCGGTAGGTGCAAATTCTGTAAATATTTTCAATAATTTTATTTATGATATTGGTTCTTCCTACACTGGAGCAGCTTCAGCAATGCGTGCAACTAAGGGGATTTATGTTCAATCTATTGGTGGTGGCACGAATGCAAGTACTATTAATGTAGATTTTAATTCGGTGAGAATGGATAATTCTAATTCCCTAACTCTTTCAGGAACATGTTTTGAAATTGGTGCAACGAATGGTCCCGTACTTAATTTACGCAATAATATATTTTCCAATTTCACGCAAGCGCAAACTGGAATCGCGAGACACTTTGCAATGGCAAGCACATCGGCCACTGCAGTAGGGAATACAGGGTCAATATCTGATTACAATAATTTTTATATTGATAATACTACAAATGGTTTTGTAGGTATCGGTGCTACAACCACATTCGCATCACTTCCTAATTGGCAAACCGCTGTATCACAAGATTTCAATTCTTTAGGTGTTGATCCGTCATTCAATTCTTCTAACGACTTGCATTCCTCTGCCCTTGCATTAAACGGTACAGGTAACATGACTGGAATTACGTGGGTAACAAATGATATTGATAACCAACAGCGTTCTATTACACCAGATATTGGCGCCGATGAATTTGTACCATTGTTACTTGATGCAGGTGTAACTACTTTAGTTGCGCCATTAACTACTGGTTGTTATACAGCTTTAGAACAAGTTACGGTTACTTTGAAAAATTTCGCAACTGTCCCACTTGATTTTACAATCGATCCTGTAACCATTGTTGTAAATGTGACCGGATCATTAACGCAAACACTTTCATTTACAATCAATACGAATATTCTGAATGCCAATTTACCGCTATCATCAGATAGTTCCATTGTTGTACCTATAGGATTAATTAGCATGACAGTTAGCGGAATTTATACTTTCGATGCATATAGTATTTTAGGTGGAGATGGAAATTCATTTAATAATTCAATGTCTACTGTGAATATTAATTTTTCACCTGGAACTGCGACAGCTTCACCAGTTTCTGTTTGTGCAGGAGCTTCTACTACGCTAACTTTAACTGGAGCGGGGAATGGTGGAACTATTCAATGGCAAAGTAGTACAGATGGTGGTATTACCTGGAACAATGAAACTGGTATTGGCTCTACTACTACTTCCTATGTTGTAATTCCAACTGCTAATACATTGTATCAGGTATTATTTTGTGGTGTATTAATTTCCAATGTGGATACTGTAAATTATTATCAATTGTCGGTCCCAGCAGTAATTGGTGATACGATTTGTGGCTCTGGTGTAGCAAATTTAAATGCAACCGGCAACGGAATCATTCAGTGGTATGCCTTACCTACAGGAGGTAATACGCTTGCAACAGGAGGCGTTTATTCACCTTCAATTTCTGCTACTACAACTTTTTATGTTACCAATACTTCAGGAAATATAGTTCAAAGTGTTGGCTTATATGACAACTCTGCAGGTGGAGGAATGTCGGGATCTGCAAATAGTTTAATCTTTGATGTGTTTCAGTATGCTACACTTAATGGTGTATATGTATATCCAGCTGCTGCTGGAAATATTGTGATTGACCTCATTGATAGTTCGAATGTTGTACTAAATACTGTTACAGTGGCAGTAGTATTAGCTGATGTTAACCAGCGTACATTTATTCCACTTAACTTTAGTTTGTCACCTGCAGTTGGAATGCGTCTTGTTCGTAATGCCACTTCAGTTAATCTTTGGAGAAACAACGTTGGAGTAAATTATCCTTATTCACTACCTGGTGTACTTTCAATCACAGCGAGCACTGCAGGAAATGGATTTTATTATTTCTTTTACGATTGGCAGATTAATTATGGTTGCGAAAGTCTACGTGTTCCCGTAAATGCTGTTGTATTAGCAGCACCTGCAATTTCAATTACTGCAGCATCTGTTTTTTTATGTGCAGGCGACAGTACAACAATAACTGTTACGAGTACAAATTCTGGGTATTCTTATTTATGGTCTCCAGCAGGAACTCTGAATACAAATTCTGGCTCATCTGTTATCGCAACACCGAATGCAGCAATTGTCTATACTGTAATTGGAAATGATTCTATTAATGGATGTCAGATTACAGATAGTATTTTGATTTCAGTAACCAGTATACCACCAATTATTATTTCAGTAGCCGATTCCGTTATTTGCAATGGCAGTTCTGATACTTTAATTTTTAATTATCCAACGCAAAGTGTGGGACTGTATGATAATTCTGCAGGTGGTGCTCAGTCTGGTTCTGGTAATAATTTAATTTTTGATGTGTTGGGTAATTGTACTTTGGCTGGAGTTTATATTTATCCAGGAGCCGCAGGAAATGTAATTATTGAATTGCAGGATAATACAAATGCTGTTATTAATTCAGCCACTTTTAATGCCACAACGGCGCAGATAAACCAGCGTGTTTATGTTCCACTTAATTTTTCACTTACTCCAGGTACTGGAATGCAACTCGTTCGTAACGGAACATCTATAAATCTTTGGAGAAATAATGTCGGTGTAAATTATCCTTACACCTTACCTGGTTTAATTTCAATTACAACAAGTACTGCTGGAAATGGTTTTTATTATTTCTTTTATGATTGGCAAATAATGACTTCAAACGCATTAACTTATGTTTGGTCATCTATTCCTACTGGTTATACTAGCACAAATGATACTGCAATTGTAACTCCAAGTATTAGTACTCAATATATTTTAACTGTAACTGATTCCATTTCAGGTTGTACTGCTCAATTTAATAGGAACATTGATATTGCTACGCCAATTGTTGCAATTATTGGAGGGAATCAATCAATTTGTTTAGGCGACACTGCAACGCTAATTGCTGGATTCAGTGGTGGTGATGGAAATACATATTACGTTTGGAGTAATAATCTTGGAACAAATGATTCTGTCAACGTGTTTCCATCAGTAAATACAAATTATTCTTTAATTGCAATTGATGGATGTGGATCACTTTCAAATGATACGGCTACAGTGATTGTAAATACAGTTCCACCAGTTGTTGGTTTTACATATTCTGTTACTGGCTTATTGACTTTTACTTTTTCAGACGCTTCAGTAAATGCCACATCATGGTTTTGGGATTTTGGAGATTTGACAACTTCGACATTGCAAAATCCAACACATGTTTATGCCGCGATAGGTACTTATACTGTTTTATTGATTGCGTCAAATGGTTGTGGGTCTGATACACTCATACAAGTAATACTTGTGGATGGTATTGAAAATAATTTCCTTACTTCTGGTGTAAGTATTTTCCCTAATCCTGCGAAAAATCAATTTAATGTGTCATTTAATAATGACAAATCTTCATTTGTAACGATTCAATTTTTCAATCTTCAGGGAAAGTTGATTCAGGAAAAACAAATCAGTAATGTTAAAGCCGGTACAACTGTTCCAATGAATGTCGAAGGATATCCAAATGGTATGTATTTGCTGAAACTTATTGGTGAAAACGAGTCTGCTTTTTTTAAAATTATAGTTCAGTAAACTAAATTTATTTTTTGGAGTTTGATTAAATGACGCACGAGGAAAAGCATTTTAAAGGATCAGTTGTCATTCGTGATATTGTAATTGGTATGGCTGATGGCTTGACGGTTCCTTTTGCATTGACTGCAGGTTTGAGTGGTGCTTTTCATGACAATACAATTATAATAACGGCAGGAATTGCTGAAATTGCTGCTGGATCGATAGCAATGGGCTTAGGTGGGTATCTTGCAGGGAGAACCGAGCACGATCATTACCAGGCGGAATTAAAAAGAGAGTACGATGAAGTGGAAAATTTGCCCGAGAAAGAAAAGGCAGAGATTGAGGAAATTCTTGCTGATTATGGGATTTCAAATAGAGTAAAAAAAGAATTTGTTGACGAACTTTCACTCGATAAAGATAAATGGGTGGAATTCATGATGAAATTTGAGTTAGGTTTAGAAAGACCTGAATTAAATCGAGCAAGAAATTCAGCATTGACAATAGCTGCTTCCTATATTGCTGGTGGTTTTATTCCAATGGCTTCTTATTTCTTTACAACTTCACCTACAACAGGATTGTATTATTCAGCACTTGTAACGATTGTTGCACTCGCTTTGTTTGGTTTTTTTAAGAACAAAGCAATAGGACAAAATCCATGGAATGGTGCATTAAAGGTTACAATCATAGGAGTTATTGCTGCAGGCTCAGCTTTTATTATCGCTAAAATTATTTCCGGCCACTAGTAGAATGATAATAGGTTAGTTCATTATTAAAATGAAATCGGCTACCGTTCATGAATTAAAAAAGGAATTAACAGCTCTTGATCCGAAAGAGCTGGCTGAACTTTGTTTGCGTTTGGCCAAATTCAAAAAAGAGAATAAGGAATTATTGACATTTTTGATTTATGAAGCCCATGACTTATCATCGTTTATTTTGGAATTGAAAAAAGAAATAGAAGCTCAGTTTGCTGAAATGAATAGAGCTAATTTATACCTCACAAAAAAAAGTTTAAGAAAGATACTTCGTATTACTAATAAATATATCCGTTACATAGGGAATAAAGAATCGGCAGCAGAATTATTAATATATTTTATTGCAAATATTAAAAAATCTAATATCCCAATTTATGCTAGTGTTGTATTGAGTAATTTGTACAGCAATCAACTTAAAAAAATTAATCTTATTATTGATTCTCTTGAGGAGGATTTGCAATATGATTATAGAAAGGAATTGGAATCATGCGTAATACTTAAATAAGGCGAATAATATAAAATTATTTAATTAATTTTATTAGCACGATTGCTTTTACAAGGGAATGTATATCCTACATTCATTTCGAAAAAATCGGCAACAGCCCATTCCGTTTTTAATGTAAATCCTACAATAAAATGCTTGCTAATTTGATAGCGTAGTCCAATTCTGTGAAAAAAATATTCATTCTGCGGCTTGGAATATAGAAATACCCCCATTTCAAGTGGAAAGGATAATTGCCCAACGCAAAAGGCATAACCTATTTTAAAACCGGCTTGTATATTTTGTAAGTCTTTGTAATTTTCAATTGACGGGTCCGCTTTTGTTTTGCTGAGGCGTGCGGTGCTGTATGCAAACTCTAAACCGGTGTTCCATTTCGTTTTGCTCCCCTTATTTCTTTCTAGGTTGATGGAAATAATTCCAGCAGGAAATTTTGTTTGATCTGTTCGCGAAATAGAACGTAAACCCAATGCAGTATATATGACAATATGAATTTTTTGGCTGGGCAGGGAAAATGTATCGAGATGTAATTTAGCAGCACTTGCATTAAATTGGTAGCCCATTCCTAAATTACATGAAAAAATATTTATACCTAGGTTAGGTAGTGCCATCGCACCATTGGAGAAATGTGATATGCCCAGGCCTGTTTCAATTCTTAGGTTCTTTGTTAAATGAATTTTAGCATTCATTCTTAAATTCACAAATCCATTTAGGTAAGACCCTATTGCTAAATTTTCCGGATTATTTATTGGGTCAAATTTTTTGGTAACGACTCCAAGAGAAGTGGCAATTTTGAAATGTAGCGAAATTTTTTTATGACGTGTTAGGTTAAAATCAATGAATGGGTAAATAGCCATTCCTTTACCCAGTTGTTCGTTATTTGCAAAATCTAAATAGATGAAACTGACTCCTATTTCAGGATAATGGAAAATGCGCTCCCATCTTTTTATTCCATTTGTAGGGTGAATGTAATTTACCTCTATCCCAGTAGGATTTCCTTTGTCTAGCGAACGATTGCTTTTTGGGATTAATAAAGAACCTAAATATGCATTGGATGAACTAATAAAATTAGGACTTGTTGATTGTGAAAAACAATTGTATGATAATAGTATAACGCAAATTGAAATTAAAATTAATTTAATTCTTAAAATTGATTTCATTTTGATAAATACTTGATTTTATTAATTAAAAAATTGCAGGATTGAGAAATATATTATAATAGATTTTTGATTTTCTAATTTCTTGCCCATTTTCATAAAGATATTGGTTTTGATTTTTATCGAGCATCGGAATAGTTGAATTTTTAGATTTAAATACATTATGTATAACCTTGTTTTGCATAGCATTTCTAATTTGTTCTGCATCCAACCCCAAATTTCCTTGAATATATTGTTGGTATGGAAGTATGTATTTCATTTGCATACTCAATAGGCCGTTTGAACAATTGGCGTAAACTGAGTTGGTTGTATCAACATAGCCATTAGGGAACTTATTGCTTGGATGATTGCGAACAACGTTGCCCATTTTTCCTGTCCAAAGGGTTGAATTTAATGCAAATTGAAATTCCTTGTATTGATATTGTAGTAAAAATGCGCCTGTTCTAAATCTATCGAAGTTAGGCCTTGCAAACAGGTCGTTTTCAATAATTAAACTTACATTTTGGAATTGGAATGCTATTATTCCTGTTTGCTGTGTTGTTTGTATGTTATTTAAATAATAGCTGTACACATAGGAAAAGCTATTGCTATAACGTGTTTGATTACTTGTTTTTGAAATAAATAAATTCGTAGGCGTATCTGATTTCCCAAATCCAACTAGTAGACCTAGCGAGGTTACAAGTTCAAAATGTTTTTTTTTCGGACCTAGATTTTTAAAATTATAATTTGTCCGCAATTCAGTGTTGATTTGAAACGAATTATTAAAATAGTAAGCGTTGGCACACAAACCAATTTGGTCGAATCGGTTTCCCAAACTAAGTACAATTCCAAATCTTACAGCTATATTATTTTCTTTAAGCAGTTGCGCATTTCCTTCTTTGGCTAGTAATACGAGATAAAAAGGTATAATTAATATCGTTTTATTGCTCATTTCAATAGTCCAAATATAGAATGCTGTATTTTAAATATTTTATTTGACAGGATTGCAAGATTTATTTTGGAAGTTCAATGCCCTTCAATTTTCTAAATAAAGTTAAAGCATAGGAGTCGGTCATGCCTGCAACAAATTCACAAACTCTTAAAATTCTAGAATATAAATCACTTTTTTCATATTGTAAAAACTGAGCAGGTAACAAACTGATTATCTTTTCGGAGTAAGGGCGTTTTTTGCGTAAATCTTTTCCGTGAATGTGAAAATCATTTACTGCTGTGATAAATAAGTCGAGTAATTCTGCTACTATGGTAAAACCGGCAGCTTCAATTTCTAAAACCTGTTTGCTCTGGTATATATTTTTTCGAGATATAGTATGAAGTTCGTTTAGGGGCTCTCCAATTTCTTTTGCAAGTATATCAATGAGCGATTGGTCAAATTTTCCATTACAAATATCTTCTTCTTTTTCAAGAAACAATTTTGTACAGGCGTTGATTAATGTGTTGATGGCTTTTGCGCGTAGGTAGGATATTTTTTCTCTATTATCTGTTACCAAGTTATAGCGTGTGACATCAAAATCTTTTCCAACTACTGCTTTTAATAATTCTTCGCCTGTTCTGAAGTCAATCAGACCAATTCGAATGCCATCTTCAAAATCGATGATGCGGTAACAGATATCATCGGCAGCTTCTACCAAATAGGCGAGGGGATGACGATTGAAAGAATAATCTGTTAAACGATCGATTTCTAAATGAGTAAAAAGTTGCTTAAAAATTTCTGCTTCCGACTGAAAGTATCCGTATTTTTTTTGAGATACCTTTCCTTTATGGATTGCAGCATGTTCTGCAAGCTTATTGGAACGAGTTGGGTATTTTGTAAAAGCGGCAAGTGTTGTATACGTCAAATTAATATTTCCGCCCGATGCTTCATTGAAATTGGTTAGAATTTTAAATCCATTCGCATTTCCTTCAAAGTTGGTAAGGTCAGCCCATTTATTTTCATCTGCAATGGAGTCACGAAATTGCATTCCCTTTCCATTTGAAAAATAATCACTTATGGAGGATTCTCCCGAGTGACCAAATGGTGGATTTCCAATATCGTGAGCTAAGGCCGCTGTTGCGCAAACAGCACCGAAATCAGATGCGTGTAAATCTGAAAGATTATATTTTGAAATAATTTCTTTTCCTACAATTTTCCCAAGTGAACGTGCCACACAAGAAACTTCTAATGAATGTGTCAATCGTGAATGTACAAAATCACTTTCAGGTAAAGGAATTACCTGTGTTTTATCCTGTAATCGACGAAAAGCAGAAGAAAATACAACACGATCAAAATCTCTTTCAAAATTTGTTCTGTCAGGGGTGGAAACGCGTACAGGGTTTAAGTCCCCGATGCGTGCTTCAGAAAAAAGTGTATTCCAGTTCAATTTTTGCTAATGTTATTGAGATTTATTTTGAATGCTACTTAATTGAAATCATTTTGTTTTTTTTGGACCCTATTTCCGTTTCCAAATAGACTGTTGATAAGGGATAAAATAAAGCTAAAAATTAATGCTGCCCAAAAACCTTTTACCCAAAATCCGTCAATGAAATAATCGGCCAATAAGATTATTCCAGCATTAATTACTAACAAGAATAATCCTAACGTAACTACTGTTACGGGTATGGTTAAAATTATTAAAATAGGTTTTACAACAGTATTTAAAAAAGCAAGTACAACTGCAATTAGAATAGCCGTTGTCAAATTTTCAACATGCACCATATCTTTTGGTAGCAAGTAGGCAGTAAGGATGACTGCAGCTGTAGAAATAATAATACTAATGATAAATTTCATTTTTGAAAAGCTTTGTTAAATAGTCATCGAAGCCATTCTGTTTTTGAATCAAACCTGTCTAATTATTTATTGATAATAATTTTTTGAGTTTTTTTAAGTTCATTTAGTTCTAAACTTACTATGTAAATTCCATTTGATAGGGAAGTTGTATTTAGCATAATTACATTCTTACCATTTTTGATAGTTTGTTTAGAACTGATTAATTGTTTGCCAAGCAAATCGTAAATGGTTATGATGCTGTTGCCATTTGTTCCTGACGAAATGAGGTCGAGGAATAAAATATTTTCTGCTGGATTTGGATAAACATTTAATTCAATAGTTGTTGTCGCTTGTAAATCAGGAACACTAATATTCGGTATTGTTAAGGCATTTAGGGAAAATTGACCCAACGAAGTAATGTTATTATTTGTACTGAACAACAGATTTGAATTATTCCCATTTAGCGTATAGGTATCAGCTGTGTCTTGAGGTGTTGCCCAAGTGTTGCCATCATTATTTGCTTGACGTTTATACAAGTAGTAATTATTGGGATTAGTAATTGGTAATGCTGGCAAACCACTAAAGGAAATACTACTAAGTGCACTGAATGTGCTATCAGTTCCGTAATTATTTACGACCCAGTATTTATTTACCATCGGAAATGGATTTGCATTTTGATCGGGATTGTAATTTAATTTTGAAACCCAAACATCACCATTTGGATAAGTTGATCCAGGTGTTGTTGGGAAAATCATTTCTAAATCAGTTCCAACAAAATTATTTATTCCTCCTCCAGTTATAGTTAATTTACTGCTGCTGCCTCCCGCAAATGGGCCTGTAGAAACTACTCTTGTACTACCTGAAGAAAGGGAAGCGTGTCGTACACCAACTTTATCCAAAACAATTCCATTTGGCTCATTAAATTGATAGTAGGCAATTAAGTTGCTGTCGGTTGCTGGGGTTTTAGTAAGGTGGCGTGTGGACCGTATCTCATCTTCAGTTAATGTTTTATTCCAAATAGATACCTCATCTATGAGTCCTTTGTAATAGCGCCCACCCCAACCATGGTAATTTCCTAAACGACTTGTTGATAAATTGAAATCTAAAGTAGGTACCGCAAAGCTGAAGGCAGCGCTTTTTCCATTCAGGTACAGTCGAATTTCTGTGGGTGAAACTACCATGGCAACATGCGCCCATTCACCGGATGGGACAGTTAAGCCACTGTCCCACCACCAAGGACCACTTGGCCAATGAAATCCTAAATGGTTAGAGCCCGGTATAAAATTAAATCCAGCCGCTTGACCATCATACATAAAAATTGGCGAATAATCTGGTTGTATGCTATCCGCTTTTATCCATGCTGAAATTGTTAGCGTATTCGTATTCATTCCAAGTGGTGGAATGGAGATATAATCATTAAATCCATTTCCCTTCAATTTAGCTGCAAAACCAGGAATGGAATCAGCTACACAGTCGTTTGTTAAAATACTAACCTGAATTGTATCCGTGCTTGTGTTTGCTCCTTGTGTTATAGTTAAAATAGCACTGTAGTTTCCCAAAGCGGGGTACATAACTTTTGGATTTCTGATGTTGGTTGTACTTACATAGCTTGCGTTCGGAAAATTCCATTGCCATGTTGCTGATGTGTGGTTGAGCGCTGAAAAATCATCAAAATAAAAGGTGTCTCTTATACAATTTGATACTAATTTATCAACGGTTGCCTGTGCAATTGGTAATCCAACTTCATAAAAATCTATTTCCCAAATTCCTCTATTGCCTGCTGATCGTAATTTACTTTTTTTGTAATAAGGTTTTGTTGTTAGTGGTTTATATTCTAAGGGTAAATTTGAATCATACTCAATCCAATCACTCATCGTATTGTTGATGTAAAAAACTTTTGCAAAGTCTTCTGATGTAATATAAACACCTCCATCCGTACCTGCTTGGTGATTGATGACTAAATATTTATAACCGTTGATGGTGGCAGTGGTCATGTTAGTCCATGTTACACCTCCGTCGGTACTTTTAAAAACTTTATTATTTGATGTATTACTTCTCGATGTGATCCATAAAATATCAGCATTAATAAAACTGACCGAAATGGATAATTTAGTAAGGGAAGTACCCGATGGCAAAGTCAGAATTACCCAAGAGTTACCACCATCTATTGTTTTATATAATTTAAGATTGGTAGCTAGGTACATTACAAGTGAATTACTCCTACATATTTCAAATTTTTTGACACGCTGGTGAAAATTATAAACTTGAGTATAAGAAATTCCACCGTCTATAGATTTCCACAAACTGCTGTCTTTACCCATGTATAGATGATTAAAACAGGAAGGATAAATTTCCATTTCACTTGCATCCCAACCATATCCATCTTCATTCGGATATAAACTAAAAGTAAAATTACTTTTGCTACCATTGAATGTTTTGGGTAGAATGCTGGCCCCAATATCGGAATGTGCTACGTACATATCTCTTCCTACAAATCCAAATCCTGTTGCCGCTTCTCCACCACCAAGACGAAGTGAGTTTCCGATAGGATAGCCATCATACATTGCCGTGTTTCCATTATGATACCTTCCTCCAGTTAAAAGATCTTCATTCCAACCTTGTCCATAGCCCCAAAAATCCGCAGCGTAAATTCCTTTATTTCTTGCGGAATGATTTGTTGTTGCAGTAAAAAAATCAGTTGAATAATTTAATCCTCCATCGGTAGATATCCAGGCATCGTTTCCAATCATTTTCATCTCTTGTATATCTGGATGAATACCGAAACTTCCCAAGTAACCGCCAAGTGGAGTAAAAGTATTTCCACTATCCATCGATTTGTATGCTGTGGTTGATCCAACAATTACTGCTGTTGGATTGATGGAAGAAACCATAATACTCAAATCGTAATATCCTTGCCCGTTACTCATTCCCAATGGACTGCTGCTATTTCCAGTTAAACTATTTTGAATGCCAGTGCAAGTATGTGTCCAACTTGCGCCTGCGTTTGTGCTACGCATAATAACGGGAGCCCCAATTGTACTTCCCATTAAAAGTACGGCATAAATATAATTGGTGTCAGCTGCAGTTACAGTCATTCTACCTGCTGCAGAGGCGCCAACAATCCAACCATTATTCACCACTGAAAAATTTGAACCACCATCATAAGATTGATAAAATCGAACTAGCGAATCGCCAACTGGTTTTCGTAAAACAAATACAGAGTTATCTCTTAATGGATTTGTTTCGATATCATATATTGTTCCTGAAAATGATGGAATGATGTTGAATGTAAGTCCAGCGTCTATTGATTTAAACACACCATTTCCACCTGCTAAAAGAATAATATTTGGACTAGAAGGAAAAATTGCAATATCATTACAATTTAATCCTGTAATTGAAAAAGTGGTTGTCCAAGTAATTCCGCCATCTACTGTTTTGTAAAGATTATTTCCTGCAGATGCGTATACAATAGTTGCATTTGTAGGGTCAACAGCAATAGCGCCCATAGTTCCTAGACGATATCCATCTGATACCGAAACCCAGTTTAATCCTTTATCAATTGATTTGAAAATACCACCAGTTTCAGGTGCTGCATATAAAATATCTGGATTTGTTGCTGCTATATCAAAGGCATATAGATTTATTTGCCATGGCATTGCGGGTTGTGCTGGATTGTCCCATGTAGGTGCAAATGTTTCCACTGGACCTATGAGTGACCAACTTCCAATTGAGCTGGTTGAATTAGAATTTCGATTTGACGATTGTATATTCGATTCACCTAATTTAATAATGCTTCCGTCGTCTTGTTGGTTTCGCTGGTTTTCTATTACCCACCTCTTATAATATTGGGTATATGTATTTTTTTTAAATTGATTGGTTTTATAATATAGATTGTATGCTTCTTCGATTTGGTTGATGTCCGTTACGCCAGTATAAAATAAATTCATCCATTGTGGCGCATCAATTGAGGGTTCTGGTAAATATTGTGGAGTTGTTTTTTGGGACAACAAAACGGAACAACTAAATACCAAAAATAGAAGTGTAAATTTTATTTTCATTTGTTTAATGATTTAAATATTAATGGAATAAAATTATTTTCAAAGTTAGGGATAAACTAATTACAATTAGGTTTTTACTGTATGTTCTTAATTGCTTCGGCGCATCGTTGTCCGTCCATTGCAGCAGAAACAATTCCCCCCGCATAGCCAGCGCCCTCACCACAAGGAAATAAATTAACGATTTGTGGATGATGTAATTTTTCTTTGTCGCGCGGAATTCTTACAGGAGAGGATGTTCGAGATTCAATTCCTACAATCAAGGCTTCGTTGGAGAGATAACCTTTCATCTTTTTCCCAAAGGCCACAAATCCATCGCTTAATCTTTTACCAATTGCAGCTGGAAGTAGTTCATGCAGCGGTGCTGAAATTACGCCAGGTTGATAGGAACAATCGGGTAGTTTGTTCGATAGTTTTCCGTTTACAAAATCTTGAAGTGCTTGCGCGGGTGCTACTTGAGTTTTGCCACCAGCAGTCCAAGCCATTTTTTCTAAATCTTGTTGAAATCGTAATCCTGCTAATGTCCCGAATTTTTTAAATTCGTTTAATTCCTGTGGATCAACTGCAACAACAATTCCGGAGTTTGCATACGGATTATTTCTTTTTGAAGGAGACCATCCGTTGGTCACCACTTGCTCTGGCCCTGTTGCACAGGGGGCAATAATTCCACCTGGACACATGCAGAAAGAATAAACTCCTTTTCCATCTGATTGGTGTACTAAACTGTAAGGTGCAGCAGGTAGAAATGTTCTTTTTGCAGCAAGTTCGTCTAAACTACAGTGATATTGTAAGGAATCGATTAGGGCTTGAGGGTGTTCCACGCGAACACCAACTGCAAATGACTTAGCCTCAATTAAAATTTCTTTTCGTTCAAGCAATTCAAAAATATCACTTGCCGAATGACCTGTTGCCAATAAAATAGTAGATGCATTAAAATATTTTGATTGTCCTTCTTGTTCAGTTAGTACGGTTTTGATTTTTCCGTTTGTAATTTCAAAGTCAAGTACTTTCGTATTAAAATGAATTTCCCCTCCAGAAGCAAGAATATTTTCTCGCATTTTTATAATAATCTGTGGTAATTTATTTGTTCCTATATGTGGATGTGCATCTACTAAAATTGTTTCGTCAGCTCCATGTGCAACAAATAATTCTAGTATGCGATTGATGTCTCCTCGTTTGCCTGATCTCGTAAATAATTTCCCATCTGAATAAGTACCTGCACCACCTTCTCCAAAGCAATAGTTAGAATTTGGGTTTACGACATGTGATTTATGAATTGCAGCAATGTCTCGTCTGCGGTTTCGAACATCTTTCCCTCGTTCTAAAATAATTGGTTTTAATCCAAGTTCAATTAGTCGTAATGCAGCAAAAATGCCAGCAGGACCACAACCAATAATTAGAACTGAGTTTTTCTTGCTTACATCTTGAGTTTCCCATTTGTAATTTGTGGATGGCATGGGTTCATCTACAAAAACTTCTAGCTGAACGTGAATTTTAATATTTCTTCCTCTTGCATCAATTGAGCGTTTACTTATTTTAAATCCACACAATTGTTCTTCGTAAATATTTAATTCTTCACATAATCGCATTCGCATTACTGGTACGTCAAACGCCTGTTCAGGTGTAAGCGATAGATTTAGCGTGTGTATCATTTTGTATTAGCCCTCGAAAGTGAAGGAAATTAAAAATACTTTGGAACGCAAATTATCAATAGTAGATGACAAAACACTTGGATTAGGGTCGCGAATTAGCATATTTTTTATACCCATAGATGTCTTTAGTTCAATTCCAAATTTAAAATAGGGTAGAAAAAAGTCAACACCGGCACCTGCTTCAATTGCCCAATCGTTTTTTGCTAATTTTACTACCTGAAGTGCTAGCGGAATACCTCCATTATTTACGTCTTTTTGTGAAGCTAAATCAAGTGTATACTTCCCCCCACCAAGCATATACGCAGCAAAATTTCCAAATCGTTTTGAACGTACTTTAAAATTTAGAGGGAAGTTCAAAAATGTAGATTCGACTTTTTTGATAATATCAAATGTATCAACGCCTGCAAAGTGATATTCTAAATTTCGTTGTCCGAAAGCTATGTCAGGTAGAAAACGAAGTGTAGCATATTGGTGCAAGCGCATTTCGGATACAATACCAAGATTAAATCCGGTGGAAGGCGATGAAAGAATAGTTTTGAGAGAATCACCAGCAATAGCTGACCAATTGTTTACCGTAGTAATTGAAAAATTAGTTTTATTGATACCTAGAAAAAAACCGAAATTTAATTTATGACCATAATAATCTTCGCGGTTTTGGGATTTGTTACTACTGCTCTGTCCTGCTAGGCAGCATGTAAAAAGAGACAATAGTAGTACGAGATTAAATTTTTTAATTGACATTAGTCTATTGTTAACGATTGGCATAAAAATTTATTTCGATTGTAGCTCCTGTTTCTTCCCTGTGTATATTGAGGCGATGCCAAAGCTTAAAGGTTGCCAGGAGGTTTGTGAAAAACCGGTTTTTTTTAAAATTTCAACGAAGCGCTCCCCATCAGGAAATGCCATAACAGATTCAGGTAAATAGGAGTAAGCACGACTATCCTTTGAAAAAACACGTCCAATGGCTGGCGTTATATTTTTAAAATAAAAATTATAAAACTGTTTGATGGGGAATTTTTTGGGATGAGAGAATTCAAGTACTACTAATGTTCCTCCAGGCTTTAAAACGCGAAACATTCCAGCCATTCCTTTCTCTAGCGTTTCGAAATTCCGTACCCCAAATCCGACTGTAATTGCATCAAACGTATTGTCAACAAAAGAAAGATTTTCTGAGTCTCCAGTTTTTAATTCTATGATTTGATCAAGCCCTGTTTTTTTTATTTTTTCTCGACCAATTGCCAGCATCCCTTCAGAAATATCAACACCAATAATTTTCGTTGGACATAAAATTCTATTTGCTTCAATCGCAAAATCGCCTGTACCAGTTGCGACATCCAAAATTATTTTTGGGTTAGATGGGATTAGCAGCTGTACTGATTTTCGTCTCCATCTTTTATGAATACCTAGGGAAAGTAACTGGTTGAGAAAGTCATACTTTGGCGCAATTTTGTCGAACATTTCTGCAACTTGTTCTTTTTTGCCAATTGAGTTGGGGTAAGGTTTGACGGTGGTTGCCATTTCTGCAAAGGTAAAAATGATTTACTGCTTTAGGCGAAATTTGTATAAACAAATAGGATGCCTATAATCAGTTGAATAACAAAAGCATATTGACAGAAGGAGCTGTTATTTTATAACAGAAATCTTTACGCTTTGTGAAAAAGTATAACCCTGCATAATGCAAATATAATTTCCAACTGCAAGGTTCAACGCTGAAGCATTTATTTCTAAAATATGCTTCCCAGCTTCTTGATTTCCATCAACAAGAATTGCAACTTCTTTTCCAAAAAGATCATATAAAACAATTTTTACAGCTGAATTTTGTTTCATGTTGTAGGAAAGTGTTGTGCTTATGTTAAATGGATTTGGAACATTTTGTTGCAGTGTAAAGTAAGGATTGTCAAGTTCTAAATTTCCTAAATTTTGTGGACAAATTCGGTAAATTAATCCTGCAGTAGTATAACCACCTTTCATTGCGTAAACACATCCTTCGGCGCCTTGTTTTAGTGTGGTAAGTCCTCCAGCAAGATCCTGCCATGGTACGCGAGTAAGCATCGTATCATAGGCGGGTGCGTTGCCTAAAGTTAGATCATAAATTCTTCCGTAGTCATTATCTGCTACCAAAAGATGGTTGTCAAATTCGGGCATAACTTGGCTGCTGTAATAAAGTATACCTGTTAGCGATGGTAATGGTGATCCCCAAACTTCAAGTGGTAATACATCATTTTGAAGATTGCAAGGAACTGTTGTGGAACCGTTCATAAATCGTCCTTCACAGTTGGCCCAGCCATAATTAGCCCCTTTATGTATTACGTCCACCTCATCCCAAGCATTCAATCCGTTTTCTGCGACGTACATGGTGTCACTTACAGGGCTAAAACAGAAGTCGAATGGATTGCGAAGCCCATAACTCCAAATAATATCAGAGTTGCCTGTCAACGGATTTCCATCATCATAATAAGGATTATCGGTAGGTATATTGGCTCCAATAGTCCCAACTGCATGTACATTGTAGTTTGGGTTACCAATACTTATTGGATCCTTACCAATACGAAGTACTTTACCAAATGTTCTATTGAGTTTGTTTGCGTAATTAAGTGTTGGATTTGTTTGTTGGTAGGCAATATCCCCGATGGTGAAATAAATAAGAGCGGGCTCAGACGGGCGAAAATGCAGGTTTCCACCTACGTGATTCCCAGGAATGTTGAAAGAAGTAATATCAAAGTCAAAAATTATTTGGGGATTTGTTCCAACGTTATTCACCTCGGTAAATCGAGCAATTCTTATACGCTCACTACCATTTAGAAAATGGTTATAATAAACGTATACAAAATGATTGTTTACGAAATCGGGATCACATGTAATTCCCAGCAGCCCTCGTTCAAAATCTGAATTCACAGAGTCGGATAAATCGTAAAAATTGGAAATAAAAACCCCTGCAACAGTGAACACTTTTATTCTAGCAGAGCCTGTTGTTGCTGGAGTGGAACCATTTCCTTTTTGTGTGATAAAAATACGCCCCTCACCAGAAAAATCAAATGCAACCGGGTATTGAAGCCCTGTACATATATTAGTTGTTGTATAGACCTGTGCATTTATGGTTGCAGTTGTCAGCAACAATATTGTTGTTAATACAAAACGTGTGATTTTCATATCTATAATTTTAATTTTAGACGAAGATAAATAAATAGTTTTGCACAACCTCTGTTTTCCTTTTGCATTTTACATAATTTAAACATTCCTTTATTTAAATTCGCAGTATGAATCGTAGTAGTTCAGTGGTTTTTCTCTCTTTAGGAACAAATATTGGAATTAAATCCAATAATTTAGAGCAGGCAATTGAACAACTAAAAAAAATACCCCAAACAATCGTTTTGCAAGTTTCAAAATTTTATAAAACTGCCGCTTGGGGTAAAACAGACCAACCCGATTTTTTGAATGCTGTTCTTTCAATTCAAACTTTTTTAGACCCTGAAGTTTTGTTAACTAAGTTTGTTGCCATAGAATTAAATATGGGTCGAGTTAGATCAGTTCATTGGGGACCGCGACTAATTGATATAGATATTTTGTTTTATGGGAATCTTATTTTCAAAAGTGAGTTACTTACTATTCCTCATCCAGAATTGCAAAATCGCAAGTTTGTACTTGTACCTTTGAATGAAATTGCCCCCCAGCTTATGCATCCTGTTTTGAAAAAAACCATTGCTCAATTAATTAATAGTTGTTCCGATCAATTAGAAATAGTAGATCAAAATAAATTGATACAAGAATGAATGTTAACTACCGACATATTGCAATTGAAGGAAATATTGGTGCTGGAAAAACGACATTGGCAAAAAAGTTGTCTGAAAGATTAAACGCAAGATTTGTGCCCGAGCATTTTGAAGACAATTCTTTTCTTTCACCCTTCTATAAAGATCCGATACGGTATGGTTTTATACTTGAACTTTCCTTTTTAGAGGACCGCTTTAGACAAATGAAAGAGGCTTATAGCAAGGACGAGATTTTTGTATCTGATTATCTTTGGGAGAAATCTCTTGTGTTTGCTAAGGTTAACCTCAAAGGGGAAGAATTAAGACTCTTTGAACGAATTTATAATGTCATGGCTGAAGCTATGCCAGTTCCTGATCTTGTTATTTATTTGCATCGGGGACCAGATCGATTATTAGGACAAATAAGTCGTCGTGGTCGTGATTTTGAAAGTAAGATTCCAGCCGACTACCTAACAAAAGTCAGTGCAGGATATCGTGATCTTTTTGCTTCTGAAAATAGGATGCCTGTGCTTTGGATGAGTAATGATTATGGACCAGATGCATTGGCTTCTGAGGTTTTTAATTTATTAGATAAAAGGTACTCAATGGGCCTACAACTTATTCCATAAACATAGTTTTGTGCCATTGAATTGAGAAAAATGCATTGAAATTAAGATTTTTCTTTTTTTTTTTGATAAATTGTTTACTTTTACATCCGTACCATATATACGAAAATCCTAAACAAAATGATGAAACATTTAAAAAATAGTGGACTTGGAATAGTTATTATAATAACTATTGGTTTTTATTCATGTACTGGACTTGGTAAAATGCTTAAAAAAGAAGCTACTGTTAAATATTCTGTAGCCCCAAACCCACTTGAAGCTCATAATGATAGTGTTTCAGTTTCTATTACTGTCAACTATCCTGAAAAATATTTTGGGAAAAAAGTACTTTTAACTGTTACCCCACAGTGTGGTACTCATCAATTTAAACCTGTTACTCTACTTGGAGAAAAGGCAATAGGTACTGGTTCAAAAATCTACAAAAAAACAGGTGGATCTTATACATATACTGATAAAGTAGCATACACAAAAGATATGTTGGATGCTGAACTTAAATTAAATGCAGTAGGCGTTGTTAAAAAGAAGACTAAGGAGATGCCAGCACGTATGATTGGTAATGGAACAGTCATAACACCTTATCTTGTAAAATATGATGACAAAGCAATTTTTGGAAAAGATGCTTTTGTAAAGATTGTTGAAAAAAAGATTGAAGGTCAGACGCATTTCGTAATTAGTAGTACTACCTATAGCCCTAAAAAAGATGTTAAGGGTGATGATATGAAAGCGGCAATGGATTTTATGAAAGCTCACCACGCTAATCCAAATATGGAGTTGAAAGGAATGTCTGTTTCAGCTTATGCTTCTCCAGATGGCGAGTCGGAAGGAAATACAAAATTAGCTGCTGACCGTTTTACCAAAACACAGAAAGATATTCAGGCTATGTGTAAGGATAAAAAAACTGGATATGAAGCAGCAACTAAAGATGAATTCTATCAAAAGGAAACAATTGCTGAAGATTGGGACGGGTTTCAATCTGCTGTTTCAAAATCCTCAATTAAGGACAAGGATTTAATTCTACGTGTTTTGTCAACTTACCCTGATGGCGCTAAACGTGAGCAAGAAATAAAAAATATGTCAGCAACTTATGAAGAGCTTGCAAAAGATATTTTACCACAACTTCGTCGTGCTGTTGTAACAGTAAATGCAATTCAACACAATCGTACAGATGCTCGAATTCTTGAGTTAGCACGTTCAACAGCTGATAGTCTTTCCTTAGAAGAAATTCTTTATGCTGGTACCCTAACAAGTGACATCAATGAGAAATTAAACTTCTACAAGGCGTCTGAAAAAATGTATGCTTCTGATTGGAGAACATCGAACAATGTTGGAGGTATTTATTTGATGCAAAATAAACTTCAAGATGCTAAAGCGGCATTCAATAGAGCAGGTGGTGCTTCTGCTAACAATCCTATTATTATGAATAACCAAGCAATTGTAATGCGTTGGGAAGGTGATAGAAAATCTGCAAAAGCACAATTAGATATGTCAAAATCTGCAGGCCCTGAAGTAATGTACAACCTTGGAATAATTGCAATTCAAGATGGTGTTTATGCTGATGCAGTTTCAAACTTTGGTGGTAGCGCTTCTTTCAATGCAGCATTAGCAAAGGTTCTCTCTGGTGATCTTGACGGAGCTGTATCAACAATTGATAAAAGTTCTGAAAAAGAAGACGCACTTTCTTACTATCTGAAAGCTGTTATTGCTGCACGTAAAGGGAATAAAGAAGGTGTCGTAAGTAATTTAAAAACAGCTATCGGTAAAGACCCATCCTTAAAGCAACAAGCTAAAACAGATGTTGAATTCTTGAAATCTCGTGAGGAAATCGATTTTAAGTCAACAGTTAATTAATAAGATATATTAAATTAAAAAAAGCCCTTCGTTTTACGAGGGGCTTTTTTTATGTCTTTTAATGAATTTATGGTTCGAAAATTAATGTAATTTATTTCGGTTGCATTTTATTCAGAATATCCCATGTAACAAGGCCCATACTCACTGCAATATTTAGTGAATGTTTCATTCCATATTGTGGTATTTCAATTACGTCATTGCATTGTTGAATTACTTCCTCCCGAACGCCTTCCACTTCATTTCCAAAAATTAAAACTATTTTTTCATTTTTAGATGGAATGAAATCTACTAGAGAAATACTTTTGTCTGCTTGTTCGAGCGCATAAATTTTCCAGTTTTCTTTTCTTAATTCAATGATTGCCTCCAACGTTGATTCAAAATGTTTCCATCGTACAGTTTCAGTAGCACCTAATGCTGTCTTCTGAATTTCACGATGTGGTGGGATAGGGCTGAAGCCACATAAATAAATTGCTTCCAACAGAAATGCATCAGCGGTTCTAAAAATGGAACCTACATTATTCATGCTCCTAACATCATCCAATAAAATAATAATTGGCGTTTTGATTGCCTTTTGAAATTCATCAACCGATTTACGATCCAATTCCTCATTCCTAAGCTTGCGCATGGTACTCTGTGTTATTAGGTGAATCGATTCTGCTGTTTTAATTAATAGTTCAGCTAAGTAAATTTCAGTTAAAAACCCATAAAACAGGAATGGGGCTGTCCTTCAAAAGTATTGAAATTTCTACTATTTCTATTAAAAAAATAAATGACATAACTAAATTTAAGGAGTATTTTTGTTTCTTATGGCAAAGGTTAAAGTTGTTGTGAATGGCGTTGTAGAAACGCCACTCATGAAACAATTCAATTCAATAAAAGCGAGATATCCTGATGCGATGTTGTTGTTTCGTGTGGGTGATTTTTATGAGACATTTGGAACGGATGCCATTAAAGCCTCTGCTGTATTAGGAATTGTTTTGACAAAACGGGCTAACGGAGCAGCGGCTTATATTGAACTTGCTGGTTTTCCTCATCATTCCCTGGATACTTATTTACCGAAATTGGTTCGTGCTGGGATGCGAGTTGCAATTTGTGATCAAATGGAAGATCCAAAGTTGACAAAAACGATTGTAAAACGAGATGTGACAGAATTGGTAACACCTGGTGTTTCTTTTAGTGATAAAGTTTTAGACCATCGCTCCAATAATTTTCTTGCAGCTGTATTTATCAACGGTAGAAGTTGTGGTGTTTCTTTTCTTGATGTTTCAACGGGAGAATTCTTAGCTGCACAAGGAGATATTGTTTACGTAGAAAAATTATTGCAAAATTTCAGACCAAGTGAAGTTTTATTTCAAAAATCAAGAAAAAAAGAATTTCTTGAAAATTTTGGTGATAAATTTTATATTTTCGGATTAGATGATTGGATTTTTACAGAAGAATTTTCAACTGAAAAACTAATAAAACATTTCAACACAAATTCATTGAAAGGATTTGGCGTGGATGGATTAGCAGAAGGTACTATTGCAGCTGGAGCTGTTTTGCATTATTTGTCGGAAACGAACCATGAACGTGTGCAGCATATTTCTGCGCTTTCAAGAATAGAAGAGGATAAATATGTTTGGTTAGACCGGTTTACAATTCGAAATTTAGAATTATTCGGTTCTGCAAATGAAAATGCACGAACACTAACCGATGTCATTGATCGCACCGTTTCACCGATGGGTGCGCGACTTTTAAAACGTTGGTTGGCATTGCCATTAAAAGATATTGCTCCGATCAATGAACGGCTGGATGGTGTGCAAGCTTTACTAGATAGAAGTGAATTGCGAGACGCACTTATTGAACTTATTAAACCTATTGGTGATTTAGAACGCTTGGTTGCAAAAGCTGCAGCCGGACGAATTAATCCTCGCGAGTTGATGGTACTGCGTCGCGCTCTTGATGCAATTGGGCCTATTCAAACTTTGTGCCTCTCATCAGGAAACATTCAACTTGAAAAAATTGCAGCTGTTTTAGATTCTTGTTCAATTATTCGTGATCGAATTGCAAAGGATCTTCATCCTGAGCCACCAATGTTGGTTCATAAAGGAAGTGTGATTGCTGACGGCGTTGACCTTGACTTAGATGAGTTGCGCCATTTAGCATTTTCGGGTAAAGATTATTTGCTAAAGTTGCAACATAGAGAAAGTGAAAGCACTAAAATACCTTCCTTGAAAGTTGCATTCAATAATGTTTTCGGATATTATTTGGAAGTTTCAAATGCGCATAAGGATAAAGTCCCATTGGAATGGATTCGCAAACAAACCTTGGTTAACGCAGAACGATACATTACGCCAGAATTAAAAACCTACGAAGAAAAAATACTTGGAGCAGAAGAAAAAATTCTGGCAATTGAGCAGAGACTTTTTGCCGAGCTTGTACTTTCATTAGGAGAATGGATTGTTCCCATACAACGAAATGCTGCAATACTTGGAAAATTAGATTGCCTGATTGGTTTTGCGAAACTTGCTGAACAACAAAATTATGTTCGTCCGCATATCAACGACTCTTATATTCTTGATATAAAAAATGGACGTCATCCGGTAATTGAACAAATGTTGCCAGCTGGTGAAACTTACATCGCCAATGACATTTATTTGGATCCCGATGCACAACAACTATTGATGATTACTGGTCCGAACATGGCAGGGAAATCGGCATTGCTTCGACAGACGGCATTAATCGTTTTACTTGCTCAAATGGGTTCTTTCGTTCCAGCAACACATGCACAAATAGGATTGGTTGATAAAATTTTTACACGCGTTGGTGCATCTGATAACATCTCTTCGGGCGAATCTACTTTTATGGTAGAGATGAATGAAACAGCTAGTATTTTAAATAATTTATCGAAACGGAGTTTGGTTTTGTTAGATGAAATTGGGCGAGGTACCAGCACCTATGATGGAATATCTATTGCTTGGTCTATAGCAGAGTTTATTCATGAGCAGCAGGATGCTCGTGCTAAAACTTTATTTGCAACGCACTATCATGAGTTAAATGACATGGCAGATCGTTTTCCGAGGATTAGAAATTTTAATGTGAGTGTAAAAGAAGTAGGAAATAAAGTTATTTTTTTACGTAAATTAATTGCTGGTGGTAGTGAACACAGTTTCGGCATCCATGTTGCAAAAATGGCTGGTATGCCCAGAAAAGTTTTAGAGCGCGCAAAAGAAGTATTAATTCAACTTGAAAAATCGCACAGTGGCTCTGAATTAATGAATGATGCCGGTAAGCGAACGGTAATTAAAAAAGAAGAAGATTTACAATTGAGTTTTTTCCAGTTAGATGACCCCGTTTTAGAAAATATTAGGGAGGAATTGATAAAAGTGGATATTAACACCTTAACACCTGTTGAGGCCTTGATGAAGTTGAATGAAATTAAGAAGATGATCGGTGGAAAGTGAAAATAGTTTAGCCAATTGAGTCGTTGAGTTTTTCATTTTATTAAAAAAAGAGTATAAAGTGCTGTTAAACAGTGGTTTTTGGTAATTTACAGGCACTAAATTTATTTCAAATGAAATTTTGCAGATTGCGATTGGAAAACTACTTTTGTAACCCTTAAAGAATAGGTCTATTTTTTGGCATATTAGGTAATTGTTCTTTGTATTGAATAGAAATAAGCGAAAGTAGCTCAGTTGGTAGAGCGTAACCTTGCCAAGGTTAAGGTCGCCGGTTCGAGACCGGTCTTTCGCTCAAAAGCCTCTCTTTAAGAGGCTTTTTTTTGTTCTGTGAATGTTTTTGTTTGCTCTGTTGGGCAGACTATGCTTGGGTGGTGGAACTGGTAGACACGCCGGACTTAAAATCCTGTGGGCCAAAAGCCCGTGCCGGTTCGATTCCGGTCCCGAGTACAAAATCAGAGTGAGAAACAGAGCGAGAGCGAAGTTTCGCACTCTGATTTTTCTTCATTCTCATTAAGTTTCTCGCTCTTAAATTATAGAAATGTTCGATTTTCAAAAACTTGAGTATATAAAAAGGCAAAAGTTTTTCATTTGGATTGCAAAAGCTTTATAGTTAAAGTTAAACCGGATTCGTATGTTAAAGATCAATTAGGCCGAGCATCATTTAGTATTGCATTAAATATTGC
>NSIF01000030.1 GCA_002737665.1 Flavobacteriales bacterium
AAATTAGCTACTCCATAATTACAAAACTGTGTATAGGTAAAAGCTGCAACAGGGATTGGATCAACAATAATATTTTGCGTCAGGGAATCAATACAACCATTAGCGCTGGTAACAATGAGTTGCACAGGATAAGTTCCTGCTCCTGGAAATGTAAAGGATGGGTTTTGCAATGCTGAGTTGCCCGTTCCAAAATCCCAGTTATAAGTAACTCCTCCTGTTGTAGTGTTATTAAATTGAATTGCATTACCGGCACACACACTAGTAGTATTAAACGAAACTAATGGAGGTGGATTGACTGTAATAATTTGAGTGGACGTATTGGCACAACCAAGCGAATCTGTTACTGTAAGCGAAACCGTATACGTTCCGGCCGAGGCATAAGTATGACTAGGTGGCGTTTGTTGGGGGCTGTTTGTGGCATCTCCAAAATCCCATGCCCAAGTAGCATTAGAATTAGCAGTGGAAAGATTAACGAATGTATTTGCAGCACCTAAACACACACTTGCAGAATTGACACTGAAAGAAGATGTTGGTGATGGATTAACGAAAATAACAAAGCTGTCGTTTGTACAAGATGAGATGTAATAAATAGTTGCACTTGATGGTCCAACAGGTATGAACGGTGGAAGATCGCCAGTGCCAGAAGCAGGTAAACCAATTCCAGGGTTACTATTAATCCAGGTAGTGCCAAGTGGAACTACGATTGGAGCTGTTAAAACCCCAGCACATACGTTTACATCATTTAAAATACCAGCACCGCAAGGGATGTTAAAGGGAACGGTGAGTGGATACATACCACAACCATCAGTTGTAAAAACAGTGTTTCCACTAATAATTGTAAAGGAAATAGGTACGCCACAAGGCAATCCAATGTAATCATAAATAACCCAATCTTGGTAAGTATTGGCTTGGTTTGGGCAAGCTGCTGCACTTATAATTTGAGTAACACAACCAGGTAATGAATTTATTGGTATATTCATTACACCTGTTCCTGGAGGCGAAGTAACTGTTGTTGTAACATTATTTATGGTAAGTGCAATTGTCATAGTGGTAGTGGCAGGATTCTCAGAATTGTGCCAATGCTCCACAAAAATTCTTAAATCACCATTGCAATTCACGCAGTATGCAATTTGAACTGAGTGCGCCTTAACATTAGTAAATGATCCAGAAAGTATAACAGTAGAAAAAGCAATTAATAGTAACTTTAAAATCTTCATAAACAGTTGTTTTAAATTTTTAGAATGTAACCCTAATATATAATAATTTATTAATTTTTTTCTTTAAAATAACACTCAAAACTAATGAATCTAACTTTAAAAACCTAAAAATAAAAACCAGAAAAAAATTCATTTTACAAGTGAATAATATTAACCAAACCTAAGTCAAGTAAAATACACTCGATGAAATAATAAAACTAATGCTAAAAACGATACCTATCATACTTAAAATCAACACTTTAGAAAAAAATAAAGATAAACATACCTTGTACAATGCAGGAATTCATACTAAATAAACAAAGGGATGTAGAATTTAACCTCACCAATAAATAATAACAAACTTAACTATATCAATGCCTAAATCAATGTGCCTTCGATTGATATATGCGTTGGCAAAAGGCGAGCTTTTTTCATATAAATAAGAAAATTCGTCCAGCAATACTGAATTGTGAAAGCGTTTCATAGATTCAATTCTTCCCAACGAATCATAACTAAAATTTGTAATGTCGGCAATGGCATCACCTGCATTGGAAGTGTATGTAAGTTGTAAATTTCTTCCGAACTTATCGTATTTCCACGTTGTAACAATTCGAATGCCACCTGCTGTATACGATTCGCGTGAATCAAGCAAATGACCTGCCTTATCATACAAAAGCATTGTTTCTTTGTATGGTTTACCCTCATCGTTTAAACAAAGTTTTTTAATTTGAGTAGGGGAATAGATTTCATAACTAAAATCTTCCTGCGAAATAATAGTTTGTACACCTAAACGGAAATCAAAATGATTACGACCATTATTTGTTTCCCTACAATGCGTTTGCCTTGCAAGGGTTCCATCTGAATTATAGATGTAATACCAGGCGTAATAATAATCGCCGTCACATGCTCGTCGACAACTTAATTGATTTTTGTAATCGTAATAATAATTTACAAAAGTAGAGTCATATGTATACTCTTTTTTAAATTCGGAATAAGCAGCGCGAACTCGCTTTCCCTTTTTGTAAACAGCTGCATGGTCTATTCGGTCAGAAGTATAGCTACTGATTTTAGTTCTCCAATAATAATTTAAACGACCAATCGAATCAAATCGATAAAACTCTCTCAAACCCTTATCCATAATGATCTTGCCATCGGGTTTGTACTGAATGGTTGCAGTAATTGACTTTACTTTGTTTTGCATAACACCCGCCGCATTGAAAGAAATTGGGACAGCAAATGGATCATCTCCTACAGGCAAAAAAAATTGTGCTGGGGCAACAAACGAAACAATACAAAAAGAAAAAAAGAAAAAAAACTTTTTAAACATCAAAACTATTTTATTTGAGTTGTTTAATTACATCAGCTACATTCTCCATAGGCATTTGACAACTCTGATTTTCGCAAATATAAATGAGTGTTAGACCTTCCACATACCGATGCTGGAGCAAAGGCAAATCAGAAACGCCAAAACTTCCTGCAAAGATTTGATTTGGGAGGTAATGCTTGCGAAGCAATCCTTTAGTTTTATCAACTGACTTACCAACAATTGCAAGTTCGCGAAATGGAAATACAAAATGAAGTTGTAGCATCATCCAGTTGGAATAGCCCGCGCCATAGCCAAGAATTTCTTTTTTCATCGCACGTAACATGCTCGCTGAAAATTCAATCCAACCTGAATTTCCTGTTAAATGACCAAGATAAAAAAGGTTTTTTGCCATCACAGCGTTGGATGCGGGAATGACATTGTCAGAAAGTTCAATTTTTCTTGTTATTAACTTAGGATCATCATCAGAAGTATAGAAAAACATTGGAGAGTGCTCGTCACTAAAATGTTTGAAAACATATTCCGTAAGATTTTTCGAAAGAAGCAACCATTCCTCGTCAAATGTGCTTTGATATAATGTAATAAGCGCGTCAATTGTGAATGCATAATCATCAAGAAAACCATTGATACTGCTTTTCCCTTTTGACGGATCAAGAGAAAGGCGAGCACTCCATGTATGAAATAAACCTCCGTCACTTCTCAATTGTACAGCACGAATAAAACTTGCATTCTTAAGAGCAGCTAATAAAAAATCCTTCTCCCCAAAAACATCGTAAGCATCGGAATATGCTTTTAACATCATGGCATTCCAAGAAGTAATTATTTTATCGTCAGTTCCTGGTCGTATTCTTTTTTCGCGCTGAGCAAGCAAAACAGTTTTTACCTCCAAATTTCTTTCTCGTAAATATTCCAAACTCATACTGTTTCGATCTGCAACTAATTTTTCATCATCACGTCGCAACAAAATAAAATTTGATTCTTCCCAATATCCAAAAGAATTAACATTATAATAATCAGCAAACCAATTAAAATCTTCTCCCAAAATTATTTTTAACTCCTCCTCCGTCCACACATAATACTTCCCCTCTACTCCCTCTGAATCTGCATCAAGTGCAGCATAAAACGCTCCATTAACAGCAGTTAACTCCCGCGCTATAAAACCTAATGATTCAAAAACAACATCTTTGTACAATTGCTTTTTGGTCAATTGAAACGCCTCTGAATAAAGCGAAATTAAAGCCGAATTATCGTACAACATCTTCTCAAAATGAGGTACCTTCCAAAGCACATCGGTCGAGTAACGCGCAAATCCCCCGCCAACCTGGTCGTATATCCCACCATAAGCCATCTTATCTAAGGTTAACAAAACATGATTCAAAATAATCGCATCGTTCTTAAAAAAACTGTAACGCAAAAGAAATTGATAATTATTCGGCAATGGGAATTTGGGTGCGCGGTTGGGTCCTCCTTCTGAATTATCAAAACGTAATTTCCATTTTTCCACCGATTGGTCTAACGTTTCAATGGTGAAATCAGCTATTGTTGTATCAATAATAATTTTATCTTCTTGCTTAATTCCCAGCGTTAATTCGTTCGCATATTGAAAACATTTTTCAGCATCCGATTTCCATAGCGTAGCAAGGTTCGTCAAGACTTCAGTCCATTGTTGCTTTGGAAAATAAGTGCCGCCATAAAGCGGACGACCATCAGGAAGAATAAAACAATTTAATGGCCAACCACCACGCCCCGTCATCAATTGAACGGCGGACATGTAAACCTGATCAACATCTGGTCGTTCCTCCCTATCAACTTTCACGCACACAAATAAATCATTCATCATTTTTGCAATGGCCTCATCTTCGAACGATTCGTGTTCCATCACATGACACCAATGACAAGCAGAATAACCAATGCTTACTAAAATTAATTTGTTCTCCGTTTTCGCTTTTACAAAAGCTTTCTCATCCCAGACCAACCAATTAACTGGGTTATGTGCGTGCTGCAATAAATAAGGGCTCGATTCGGAAATTAAACTATTTGTGAAACGATGCTTCGCCTCCACCATAAAAAAAAATTTCTAATTTCTAAATTCGCCTTCCTGAATTCAATTTATTAAATGAAACAGGGCTTAAAAATAAAACGATTAGTCAGCTATTTCTGTCTCCACATTTTCCTGCGAGAAATTAATTGGAAAATCCTTTTTAAAAATACCATGTCCCGCTTTTACCGTTCCTTTCACCTCCACCTTTGCCTCTTTTTTTAAAACAGCCGAAATTATTTTAGGCCCGCTGCGCATTATGTCTTTTAACTGCGCATTTATTTTAACAGGGTAAACTGAGTCTGAATTTTTCTCAATATTAAATTCGTCCTTCAGTGTTACATTTCCAAACGATACACCGGCTAATATCAAATCGAGATCAATGGAATAAACAGTCACAGAAAAACCATTAGGATTTTTTATTTTCAACCCTAACTCTGCAGCAACATTACCCTTTTGAATATCAACATCCCCCAACTTAACACCTTGCACACCAGAAAACACAAGTGGTTCTGGATTACAGCTAATAGCAAAAAAGGAAAAAATAATTACAATTGAAAGAAAATTTTTCATCCTGTTTTTTTAATGTATCTTAAATTCAAATCATTTAATCTTCACCATCGCCACATAATTTCTGTAGAACAATGGAATAGTTTCTATGCCCTTGTAATAATTAAAAACTCCATAATGTTCATTGGGCGAATGCAAAGCATCAGAGTCTAATCCAAATCCGAAAAGAACAGAATCTAATCCAAGCACAGATTTGAACAATGCAACAATCGGAATGGAACCGCCACCGCGAGTAGGAATTGGAGTTTTACCATACGTTTCTTCCATTGCTTTTGCTGCTGCGAGATAGGCAACAGAAGTTGTAGAAACGACAACCGGTTCACCTCCGTGATGAACTGCTACTTTCACTTTCACACTTTTAGGAGCAATCTTTTTAAAATGTGCTTCGAATTTTTTTGCGATCTCGTCTGAAGTCATGTTCGGAACTAAGCGCATGGATATTTTCGCATTTGCCTTAGAAGGAAGTACCGTTTTTGCTCCTTCTCCTGTGTATCCGCCCCAAATTCCATTCACATCTAAAGTTGGTCGAGTACCTGTGCGCTCTAATGTTGTAAAACCTATCTCACCTTGAACGGCATCAACAACTAACTCTTTTTCATAGGCAGAAAGATTAAAAGGAGCACGATTCAAATCTGCTTTTTCTGAATCAGAAAGAACTAAGACATTATCATAAAAGCCAGGAATGGTAATGTGAAAATTTTCGTCATGCATAGATGCAATCATTTTACACAATACATTAATTGGATTGCCAACAGCTCCACCATATACACCTGAATGCAAATCGCGATTAGGTCCTACAACTTCTACTTCCATGTATGCAAGACCACGAAGACCAACATCAATAGAAGGAGTTTCATTCGCAATAATTGAAGTATCGGAAATTAAGATTACGTCTGCCTTTAATTTCTCTTTATACTTTTGCAAAAATGGGCCAAGATTCGCAGAACCAACTTCCTCCTCTCCTTCAATAATAATTTTCATATTACATGGAAGCGTATTGGTTTGCAACATCACCTCCAAGGCCTTTACATGCATAAACATTTGTCCTTTATCATCACAAGAACCTCGAGCAAAAATTGCTCCATCAGGATGAACTGCTGTCTTGCGAATAACAGGTTCAAAAGGTGGACTTGTCCATAATTCAATTGGATCAGCTGGTTGAACATCATAATGGCCGTATACCAATACTGTTGGCAAATTAGGATCTATTATTTTTTCACCATAAACAACTGGATAGCCATCGGTAGAAATTAATTCCGTTTTGTCTGCCCCTGCAGCTTGCAGCTTTGCCATAACGGCCTCAGCCGTTTTAAGGACATCGCCTTTATATTTTGGGTCCGCACTCACCGAAGGAATGCGAAGCAATTCGAAAAGTTCGTTTAGGAAACGGTCTTTATTTTGATTGATATAATCGATTTGATTCATAAGGTTATTCTATTTTTATTCTACGATGCAAAATTGCGAGAAAATTCGCTTGAAAATGCATATCGCTATCTATTATTTTTCAAATTATCATTAATTCGTAAAATGTGAAGAATACCCCCAAATGAATTATATTTGTAAATAGAAATAAAAATATGTCGAGCATATATTTCCCCTTTATTATTTTGATCAGTACATTCTTTTCTTCAATCACTTTAAATGCGCAACTAACAACAAGCACCGCACTAACACCAGCTCAATTAGTTCAAAACGTGTTGTTGGGCCCCGGCATCATTGCCTCGAACATTACATTTAATGGATATTCCAACGCAATTGGTTGGTTTCATAATGGGAATAGTGGTGTACCTGGCTTAGGGATTGACAGTGGAATTGTAATGACAACGGGCACAGTTCTCGCAAATGATCCTACTTATGGGGTTGGCATGGGTCCGCAGGGTCCAAATAATTCAACTGGGTCTGGGGTAGATAATCAAACGCCTGGTGATCCATACCTCACTACCATTGCGGGTATTGGCACAAATAACGCAGCCATTCTTGAATTCGATTTTATTGCTCAAGCTGATTCCGTGAAATTTAATTATGTTTTTGGAACGGAAGAATACATGGAATGGATTACTGGAGGATTTGCAGATGTTTTCGCCTTTGTCTTAAATGGTGTATCAACTCCTTTAGCTCCCATAAACATTGCATTAATTCCAAATACAACCATACCTGTTACTGCTCTAAACGTGAATGCAAATGTGAATTCTCAATATTATGTAAACAATGAAAATCCTCCAGGAACCGCAGCCCAATACGATGGGTTTACAGTTGTATTAACTGCAAAATATCCTATTCTTTGTGGTGAAACATATCACATAAAACTAGCTGTTGCAGATGCCATCGATGGCATAGTGGATGCAGGTGTATTTCTGCAAGCGGGAAGTTTTACAACTGGTCAAGTTGACCTAACATCTGAAATTTCATACGGAAGTTCTAACGACTCTACGCTTTATGAAGGTTGTGGTCAGGCCTGTATAAGTATTGTTAGGCAAGGCGGCTTAACTTTAGCGGACACAGTTGCCTTAGTCATAGGAGGCACTACAACAAACGGCATTGATTTTACACCACAAATTCCAGCTCAAGTGATTTTCCAAATTGGACAAGACACCATCATCATTTGTATTCAGGCAATCCAAGATTTAATTCCAGAGGGTTTAGAAACCTTAACAATTACATCTACTATTAATGGACCTTGCGTTCAAAGTGTTAACTCGCTCACAATTTACATGAGTGATTTTCTACCTATTATTGTTAACGCAGGACCTGACACATCGTTGTGTAATGCCACAACGTTTAATCTGAATGCTTTAGTATCTGGAGGAGTGGAACCCTATAATTATCTTTGGAGTACTAGCGATACAAGTGCCGGAATTTCAGTTTCTCCAACAGTAACAACAAGCTATGTCGTAACCGTCACAGACCCTTGTGGAAGTCCCATTGGATCAGATACCGTTACAATCTTCCTTCCTTCCTCCAATCCACTTGCCACTTTACCTACGCCCGATTTAATTTTGTGCACCGGTGATCCAGCACTCGTTGGAATAATGGCTAGCGGAGGTTCCTTGCCTTATACTTATTTATGGAGCACAATCACCGGCTCCGATTTAGTCCCCAACGCAAATGCAAATACAAATGCATTTACACCCACAACGAGTGGCATCTTTGAAGTACAGACACTTGACGGGTGCAATAATTTAGTATTGGACACAATTACTATTGAAATTCATAATTGTGATATAATACCACCCAATATTTTTACCCCAAATGGCGATGGCGCGAATGACAATCTCGTATTTTTTGGCTTAGAAAACTTTCCTCAAACAACTTTATTTATTTACAATCGATGGGGAAATAAAATTTACGAAAGCGCTAACTACCAAAACGACTGGAATGGCAGTGGTGTAAGTGATGGGACCTACTATTACTTGATAACAAAAATGGACGGTTCCACGCTTACAGGATTCGTTACCATTGTTCGATAAAACCTCAATACTTTAATTTTAGTTTATTTCAATAATTCTAATTTTTATATAAATTTTCAATGCTTCGGCAAACTTTTTACTTGTTTCTTTTTTTTACGTTTTCGCTAACGTCCATTAAAGCCACTCACATTGTGGGAGGGGAAATATTTTACGACTATTTAGGTGGTAATTCTTACCGCGTAACGTTAAAAGTTTACCGCGATTGTATAAACGGAATGGCACCCTATGACAACCCTGCCGTTGTTGGTGTTTTTGATCAGAATGGAAATTTGTTGGACCAAATAAGCATGGTGTTTCCAGGTTCTACGCAAATACCTCCAACTATTAATAGCGTATGTTACACTCCCCCAACTAGTGTTTGTGTGGAAGAGGCAATCTACACCGCAATTAAAATTATGCCTGCTATTCCTGCTGGTGGCTTATACCTTGCGTACCAACGATGTTGTAGGAATAACACCATTCTTAATTTAATTAACCCTGGTAATGTTGGATCTACTTATCAAATAAGAATCCCTCCAACTAACCAAGCAATTGGAAACTCAAGTGCACGCTATTCAACCTTTCCTCCTCTTTATCTATGTCAAGGCGCAGCATTAGTTTATAACCATTCTGCATCAGATCCAGATGGTGACTCATTAGTATATAATTTATGCGACCCCTATGACGGTGCTACACCAACAGCACCAATGCCACAACCTCCAGCAGGACCACCCTATGCATTTGTCCCCTTTAATGCGCCCTACTCAGGAGGAAATCCGATGAGCTCCAATCCAGCGATGGCAATCAATCAAGTAACCGGGTTGTTAACGGGAACACCAAACCTTGCAGGGCAATGGGTCGTTGGTGTGTGTTGTAGAGAATATAGAAATGGAATTTTAATTGCTACTAATAAACGCGATTTCCAATTTAACGTTACACCTTGTCCGCTACTTACAGTAAGTTCCATTCCAAGTCAAACAATATTTTGTGCAGGATACAACGTTCAGTTTTTAAATAATAGTTTTAATGCCACAACTTACTCTTGGAATTTTGGCGATCCGAATTCCATTGCTGATACCTCACACCTCGCAACACCAAACTATACCTATTCAGATACAGGACATTTTAATGTCATGTTAATCTGCAATCCAAATACGCCATGCGCGGATACCAACACAACAAATTTCCAAATTTATCCTACTGTAAGTCCTACATTCAATAATCCTCCTGGACAATGCTTTATTGGAAATAGTTTTAATTTTGCAGCTGCCGGGCAATTTATTGGTAATGGTACCTTAATTTGGAATTTTGGTACCAATGCAAATCCAGCAACTAGCAATCTTTATAATCCGCAGAACGTAACATGGAATGCGCCTGGCGCTTATATTGTTACACTAACCGTAACAGAAAATGGTTGTACTGGAATTTATAGCGACACCGTTTTTGTTTATCCATATCCAGTAGCAAATTTCGCTTCCACACTATTGAGCGGATGTGTTCCATTTACCGTTCAATTTAGCGACAGTTCAATTACTGGTACACCCTTAATTTATTTATGGGATTTTGGTGATGGAAATACTTCAACAAACGCAAACCCAATTCACACGTATACAAATGTTGGCATTTACGATGTACAACTCATTGTGGTCACTACCAATGGTTGCATCGGGATAGACACATTTCTTATGCCAGGTTTGATAACAGTTCATCCACTTCCAACAGCGGGCTTTACGGTTAGTGCTACTGCTGTTTCAATTTTCAATCCATTCATTACTGTTTATGACCAAAGTCAGAATGCTGATTCCTGTGTGATGGATTTTGGTGATGGTTACATTACAAGTAATTGCAACCTTACACACACCTATTGGAATTACGGTAGTTATGTTATTACACAAATAGTATACAATGAGTATGGCTGTACTGACACCATGAGCATTACCATAGAAATTATTCCAGAGCATCGTTTTTTTGTTCCTAATGCCTTCACGCCAAATGGCGACGGACTCAACGATATTTTTATGCCAGCAATAATGGGCGCGGAAGAATTTCGATTTATGATATTCGATCGCTGGGGAGTTTTATTTTTTGAAACCCGCGATCCTTACAATGGATGGGATGGTAGATACAAAGGAAATAAATGCCAGGAAGATGTTTACGTTTGGAAAATTGAATACCTAAACATGGCTAACCATGCCCAAACAAAAGTGATTGGCCATGTGTCATTAATTAGATAACTGCTTTGTTTTTTCAGCAGCTCAATTCAAATCAAGCGTATTATTTATAAAAAAATTATGTCAGACTCCATTTATAACAAACATATTTTCATCTGCACAAACCAACGAGCTGCGGGGGCCGTTCGCAAAAGCTGTGGCGAAGCACACGGACTTGATGTTGTCAATGCATTTAAGAAAAAATTAAAAGAAAAAAATATTGCAGTCCCAATTCGTGCTCAAAAAGCTGGATGTTTAGACATTTGCGACTTTGGGCAGACTATTGTCATTTATCCAGAAGGCACTTTTTATGTAGGCGTTGAATTAAATGACATTGACGAAATTATTGAGGAACATATTCTGAATAATCGTATCGTAGAAAGATTAAGATTTCAGAAAATAAATTAACTGTGTAATTACTGTAGAATTACCTGCAATAGTGAATACAAGTCTGCACAGAAAAAAACTATATTTTTAATTATTTTTTTTAATTGAACTCCCTATTGAATCAATTTCTGTTAAATCATGCACAGCGTCCGGAAGACAATGAGCACCAAGAATGGCTAAAATTGGTTGAACATTATAAATTTTACTATTGTATTTATTAGAAAGTATAATAATTGTAACGTCATCACTTAGCCCTCTATAAAAAACGGAGGTGTATCCATGCCACCAACCATTATGAAAAACGGCCTTAGCGCCGTCCTCAAAAGAAATTGTCCTCCAACCAAATCCATAATTCCAATATTTTTTAGTTACCAAGTCAGGACTGTATCCAATAAAAGCACTATCCATAATTTCAGGTTTCAAAATTAAATTATTACGCAACGAACGATCCCATAAATACATATCTTCAACACAAGAATAAACTCCCTTATCACCTGTTACTTGATCTAAAAAGTTTTCATCCCAAGCATCCCAATCAGCATAATATCCATTGGTCTTATTTAGATGTTTTAATCCATCCGTACACAACCAAGTGTGACGCATATTTAAGGGAGCAAAAAATTGCTCCGTCATAAATTGGTGAAATGTTTGCTTTGAAATTTTTTCAACAATTGATGCCAAAATTACATAACCTGTATTGCTGTAGTCGAACTTTTTACCATGCGACCTAATAGGTTTAGAATGCAACCTCCACATAATTGCTAAAACACTATCGTTATTAAAAACTGTGGGCTGAATGTTTTGTATGTGATAATAGTGATCGCAGATGTTAGTGTATTTGTCTAATCCTGCTCGATGCGTAAGTAATTCTTTAATAGTAATATTATGAAAATCAAATCCTGCAATATATTTCCCAACACTATCTTCATAATTTAATTTCCCTTGTTGATGAAGCAACATAATTGCTGCTGCTGTAAATTGTTTAGACACCGAAGCGATTTGGAACTCCGAAGACAACTTCATGCTGTCTTTATTTATGTAATTTGACCAACCAAAAGATTTTTCATATAATACAATTCCTCGTTGGGCAACTAAAACACATCCACTAAACTGATTTGCTGTAAAACGATGTTGAAAAAAGGTGTCAAGCACAAACTTTTTCTTTTTTGCACCAATTTCTATTTCAATTGATAGAACTGAATCAACAGCATCTAATTTTTTATCTTGGGGTGAATTCCAACAGGAAAACAGTGAACAAGAAATAAAAAATAAAAAAAATGTTTTTTGCATAATTATGTTCGCAAAAATGCGAAGTATTCGCACATGGTCATTAAATAGATTAAAGATTTTATTCACATTTAGAGCTTTCAAAATTTTCTTTAAAAAAAAACCCCATAGCTGGGGGTTTTTTTTAAAGAAAATAATCAGTATTTATTCAACAACAATGACCAAATATTTAGAAACACTCCAAAATTTATCAGCATCAATTACAATTAGCTTACCAACACTTCCTTCTTCACCATCAAATTTATAAGACCCCGTAGGATGTGTTGTAACAAGTTTCGCCTTTTTAACACTCAACTGAATTTCTTTTGTAATGGAGATGTCTACTTTCGTGAAATAGTCAGTATTCAGAGTAGCGCTCAACTTTTGTGATTTTCCTAAACCAATAAAACCACCTTCTTTTGTTAAAACTCCCTTCTTGGTCAATTCCTTTGCTGTTCCATAAGCATAATAAGCTGTGTTAATGACCGATGTTTTTGCATCCGATGCTGTTTGCAATTCAGTGTAATCCAACGTAAGATTACTTAATTCAATATTCAATTTACCCAACTGATCTTTCAAGCCAGTAATTTCCAATTCCTTTGATGCAAGTTGACTAGTCAAATTATCGATAGTCGTTTGCATTGACGCAATTTTAAGATTTGAGTTTTTCAAGCCTTTTCTCGCAGCAGCAAGTTTTTGTTTATTCACTATCATCAAATCATAAATAGCCTGAATATCATTGGTGATCTGGTCTTTGCGAGAGTCCACATCCCCACTTGATGCATCTTTAGCAATCATTTTCTCCTTTGATTTTATTTCGTCTAAATTGGACTGAATATCATTCATTGCACGAAAGAACGAATCAAGGGATGCTGCCTGAACGTTATTGATACCAGAAAGTTTATTGGTCTCATTGGTAAGACTGTCCTTTATCGGATCGACTTCGGGCTCGCTATTACAGGAGAATAAAAATGGTAATAAAAGAAAAAGGAAGATGGCTTTTTTCATAATGTTTTTTATTTAATCGTAAAGTTAGGGAAAACAGTGTAAACACAGTTCTTAAATGAATAAATTTTTAACAGCAACGGTTATCCAATCAAGTTGTAAACGAAATTATTAATGAATGGCCATAGTGGAAAAGGTAAAAATATTACCTAAAATCAGTAACTACTACTTTTCGAACCTTATACCCCTCGTTGCACCATATATTCAAGAAATACAATCCTGTAGGAAACCCTTTTACATAAATCTGAAATTGAAATTCACTTACATAATCGAATGAATTATTGTAAAAAATTCTTCCGAAACGATCCAATAATTGCACATTCATATTTCCTGCATATTTCATTATCGCATCCACATTTATATAATCTGTTGGTGGATTAGGATTAAAATCAAAATCTACTGCATCACATATTCCATAATACCAATTTACCATTCCATTATTTCGTGCAAAACAATCATTCCTATAAGTCTTTTCATCACAAGCACAAACAGGAACCCAATCGGGATCACAATAACCATATTGAATGAGGGAACTATCTACACATTGCGCACGGAGCAAAGTGGTTTTTGCAAAGCAACAAATAAAGAAAACTAAAACTAAAACATTCTTCATTAATTTTATTTCTTATCTGGTAATACTGTTTTTAAATATTCGCCTAAAACAACCTACTGCTTATTCCAAGACCATAAATTCTTAATGGGAACCCATTGCTCTTTCTCGAACTTGTAAACCGCTGCGCCACCATTTCCACAATTAGCGCCACACTGAAAAGCTACGTAAACAATTGCTGTTTTGTGATCAACTGAAAATACAGGCTCGGATAGCTCGAAAAATCCTGATTTATTTAATAAAAAATAATTCTCCCAAGCTTTAATTGATTTTTTTAAACTAAGTGACGCCGAAGGTAATTTTAAAGAAGAGACCAATCGCGCATGAGGAATTGAATCAAGTTGCCAACAATGAGGACGATAAGACACCAACTGCGATGTCATATAACTTACATCTGCAGCAGTAATTAATTTACTCCTTTTCAAATCTGATAAGAGCAAGGAATCGGATTCGATGTCGTAATAAAAATGTTGTAGGACAGTATCTCGTAGTACAAAAGACGAATCGTTAGCATTAGAATTTTTTAACGCGGCAGATACGAGTGACAAACGGCCTTGCGCGGAGGAGGCAACTGAAACAATTATAAAAATAAAAAGTGTAATTTTCTTCATGATTATCTTTAACAAATTAAATTAGCAATGCCTAAGAACAACACTACATATTTCTACGATATTGACCGCCCACTTCAAACAACGCCTCTGTTATTTGTCCCAATGAACAATATTTAACTGCTTCCATCAGCTCTTCAAAAACATTCCCATTTTTAATTGCTACTTCCTGCAAACGTTTCAAAATCTGTGCAGATTCATTACTATTCGCTTTGTATAAATTTTTCAACATCTCAATCTGATATTCTTTTTCTTCTGCTGTAGCTCGAATAACTTCTGCTGGAATGGAGGTTGGCGAACCTTTTGATGATAAAAAAGTATTTACTCCAACAAGTGGATATTCGCCGTTGTGTTTTAATGTTTCGTAATACAAACTTTCTTCCTGAATTTTTCCACGTTGGTACATCGTTTCCATTGCACCTAATACACCACCACGTTCAGAAATTCGATCAAATTCTGTTAACACTGCCTCCTCAACCAAATCCGTTAATTCTTCAATAACAAATGAACCCTGCATTGGATTTTCGTTTTTGGCTAATCCTAGTTCGCGATTAATAATTAACTGAATTGCCATTGCACGACGAACACTTTCCTCTGTCGGTGTTGTAATTGCTTCGTCGTAAGCGTTGGTGTGTAAAGAATTACAATTATCATAAATAGCATACAACGCTTGCAATGTTGTTCGAATGTCGTTAAAATCAATTTCCTGTGCGTGTAAAGAACGACCAGATGTTTGTATGTGATACTTCAACATTTGTGATCGTTCGTTTCCTCCATATTTCTGTTTCATAGCTTTCGCCCATATACGTCGAGCTACTCGACCTAATACTGAATATTCAGGATCCATACCATTAGAAAAGAAGAATGATAAGTTCGGCGCAAAATCATTGATGTACATGCCGCGTGATAAATAATATTCTACGAAAGTAAAACCATTGGAAAGCGTCAACGCAAGTTGTGTTATAGGATTTGCACCTGCCTCCGCAATGTGATAGCCAGAAATAGAAACAGAATAAAAATTTCTAACTTTTTTATCGATGAAATATTGTTGAACATCGCCCATCACACGAAGTGAAAATTCAGTTGAGAAAATACACGTATTCTGCGCTTGGTCTTCTTTTAAAATATCTGCTTGAACAGTTCCTCGGACTTGTGTGAGTGTATCCGTTTTTATTTTCTCGTAAATTTCTTTTGAAAGTACCTTGTCTCCACTTGTTCCCAACAACATTAATCCTAATCCATTATTTCCTTCAGGTAACGCTCCCTGATATTTCGGACGTATTGCACCATTCTGTTTCCAGAAATCATTAATTTTTTTCTCAACTTCTTTTTCAAGTTTATTTTCCTTGATGTATTTTTCACATTGCTGGTCAATAGCTGCATTCATAAAAAATGCGGCAAGAATTGCAGCTGGACCGTTGATGGTCATGGAAACGGAAGTCGTCGGACTTGCAAGATCAAAACCCGAGTACAATTTTTTCGCATCGTCCATGCAGGCAATACTCACTCCAGAATTCCCGACTTTACCATAAATATCAGGACGGTGTTCGGGATCGCGGCCATAAAGCGTTACAGAATCAAATGCCGTTGACAAACGTTTTGCAGGAAGTCCGAGAGAAACATAATGAAAACGTTTATTGGTTCGCTCTGGTCCGCCTTCGCCAGCAAACATTCGTGTTGGGTCTTCTCCTTCTCTCTTGAACGGATAAATTCCTGAGGTAAAAGGAAAATCACCGGGTACATTTTCCTGCATAATCCACTGCAGCAAATCGCCCCATGCCGTATAACGAGGCGTTGAAATTTTAGGAATCAATGTATGGGAAAGAGATTCGTAATGCGTGGCAATTTTTATTTCCTTGTCACGAACTTTATAAATATAAAATTCATTTTTATACTGCTGAACTTTCTTCGGCCATTCCTCGATAAGCTGAAAATTTTTGGGATCCAACTCAAGCAAAAGTTTTTGATATTCACTTTCAAGAACTTTCATAGCTTGCATTTCATCTTTTTTCAATTTAAGAATATCGATTGATGTTTTGATGGCGTATAAATTTTGAGCTATGGACGCTTGTTCAATAACTTTTTTGTCATAGCCCCGATTATTCTCTGTGATCTCGGATAGATAACGGGTGCGAGCGGGAGGAATAATATAAATTTTTTCCGACATCTCTTTTGTAATAACAAAAGTCGAATTTAATTTTGCACCTGTTTTCTCAACAATTTTATCGACAATCATCCGGTAAAGCTGATTCATTCCAGGGTCATTGAACTGAGATGCAATGGTGCCAACTACAGGAAGTGTGTCGTCATCGATTTCCCACAATTTGTGGTTGCGTTTAAATTGTTTACGCACATCACGCAAAGCATCAAGCGCACCTCGTTTATCGAATTTATTGAGCGCTATTAAATCTGCGAAATCGAGCATGTCAATTTTTTCAAGCTGTGTGGCCGCTCCATATTCTGGCGTCATCACATACAAACTCACATTGCTATGTTCTATAATTTCTGTATCACTTTGACCAATACCAGAAGTTTCAAGAATGATCAAATCAAAATTTGCCGCCTTTAAGATTTCAACTGCTTCATTCACATATTTTGATAATGCTAAATTGCTCTGACGTGTTGCAAGTGAACGCATATACACACGAGAAGAATTAATCGCGTTCATACGAATGCGATCGCCGAGTAAAGCACCTCCCGTTTTTCGTTTCGATGGGTCAACTGAAACTATACCAATTGTTTTTTCAGGAAAATCAATTAAAAATCTTCGAACCAATTCATCAACTAAAGACGACTTGCCTGCACCTCCAGTACCAGTAATACCAAGTACTGGGGAAATAGATTTTTTAGCAAGCATCTTTAATTCAGCAATTGCCACTTTATGCTTCTCTCCAAAATTTTCAGCAGCTGAAATTAATTTTCCTATACCGATATGGTCTTTTGAGTCGATGTGTTTTACTTCGCCGTTTAAGTTTACTCCGGTTGCATAATCTGATTTTTCAAGCAGATCATTAATCATTCCTTGCAAACCCATTGAACGACCATCATCGGGATGGTAAATTCTAGTGATGCCGTATTGCTGTAATTCTTTAATTTCATCTGGAAGAATTGTTCCACCACCACCGCCAAAAATTTTAACATTATCTGCCCCGCGTTCCTTTAACAAATCAAACATGTACTTAAAATATTCCATGTGCCCACCTTGATAAGAAGTAATCGCAATTGCATTTGCGTCTTCTTGAATGGCACAATTCACAATTTCAGAAACTGAGCGATCGTGACCAAGGTGAATAACCTCAGCACCACTTGCCTGAATAATTCGGCGCATTATATTTATGGCGGCATCATGACCATCAAAAAGAGATGCCGCAGTTACAATTCGAATTTTATTTTTAGGCTGATAGGGTGCTACTTCTTTCATAGTATACTAGGATGGCACGAATTTACGAATCCTAAATGAAATTTGTTCGTTTTTTATCACCAAGCCAATAGGGAATCGGTTTATAACTATGGTGTAATATGGAGTACACCTGAAAATACCTAGTTTTTGAGATGTTTGGCCTTCATTAGCTCAACATACTTAAGTAAATCACCATTAAATTTTTTAAATTCCTCTTCAAAATCATGCTGCTTTGAACCGTAACGAACATAATGCATAATAAATGCATTTCCCGCATTATTAATACGTTTTTGCAATCGTGATGGGAACAAAGAATCTCTCGATAATACAAGTGTTTTAGCGTTTTCAATGAATGAGTTAAACATTTGCTTCTTATAATTATTCTTACGATTTAAATTTAACTCAGGAAGCATTTGTTGATATAAACTGTCCAATCGATGAGCACAGCTTAACATATACTTTTCGATCTTTAATTCATCTTCTTTGTGAGCTAAATAATTAATTAATTCCTTCGATTCGGTACCATATTTTTGCTTGAGAAATAAAATTGCGCCTTTATTGCCAATAAAACTTGCAAGATTTTCGTTTAAATCAACATTGTCTTTTACAAAAATTGTTCCGTGTGTCAATTCGTGAATAATCAACTCTGCTAAATCACCCTCATTCCTACTTAACATTTGAGATAGTACGGGGTCCTTAAAAAACCCTAACGTAGACCATCCAGAAGCACCACCTAGATCTGTATCAAGACCAAGCAAATTCATTTTTCGTTCCTCCTTCTTGGCCTTTTCTAAATTAAAAAATCCCTTATAAGGAACAGCTCCCAAAACAGGAAAATGCCAAAGATTTGGCTTGAGCGCAAAAGGAGCACATGCGGTAACAACATAAATTATTTGCTTTCCATTTTGGTCATAAAAGGTGGTGTAATTATCAGTTGGAGTTAATCCAATCTTTTCAAATGCAAATTGCCTAATTTCCTGAATAACTTTCAATTTAATTTTTACAGAATCGGCAATTGTTGGATCAAGTAAAACATCCTTTACTGAACGAGCTTGCCATACAATTGAAAGTTGACCTTTTCCCATTTGAATTCCGTATACAACAAGTGGGATATTAAAAATACAAAAAACCACCAATGGAATAAAAATGAAATCGGATAAAAATTTTCTGAAATAATGAAAATTCATGTCGTAAAGATATTGGTAAAAAAGGAAGGCAAACCTTGCTTAAAAACGGTTCTACAATAAACTTCATACAAGAAAATATTACCTTAGCACAATGTTCTTCTTGTTTTCAAAAATACTCTCCTTCCTTTTAATGCCATTAACATGGTTTTTTGTGTTGCTGATCATCTCATGGCGAACTAAAGAGGAATCAAAAAAGCGAAGAATTCGAATCGCGGCCATACTATTGATTTTGGTATTCAGCAACCGTGTTATTTTTGACCGTACCATGCGCATTTGGGAAATTAATGCGGTGGAAGAACCTAAGGAAGGGACTTTTGATGCATTAATTGTACTTGGAGGACTGAGTTCCTACGACCCACAACTCGACCGTATTCAGTTTTCACGAGGTGCAGATCGCTTACTGCAGGCCATTGAGCTTTGGAAAAAGGGTGTAGCAAAAAAAATAATATTTACTGGCGGCTCTGGAAGCATCTTACATGATGATATTTTGGAGAGTGATAAAATACGCGAGTATTTAAAAAAAATAGGGATTCCAGATTCCGTAATGATTTATGAAAACAAATCGCGCAACACACATGAAAATGCTGCGCTGATAAAAGTTCTGCTTAAAAAGCATTCACTAAACGGAAAATATTTATTAATTACATCCGCATTTCATATGCGACGAGCAATGGCTTGCTTTACAAAAGAAGGAATTTCTGCTACACCATATAGTGTTGATCGGTATAGTGGTCCTTGGAAATTGGAATTTGATTATTTGTTTTTACCATCAGCAGAAACGCTAAGCGATTGGAATACCCTGCTTCACGAGTGGGTGGGATGTATTACTTATAAATTTAGAGGATATATTTAAAATTAACTTTGTGATTCCCCATTTTTAAAAACATAGCCCTATGACTTTATTAATCGCCTCTATCACGCCAGTACTAATTTTTCTTTATTTAATATTTAAAAAAGACAAAAACAAAGAACCAATTGGATTGTTGGCTAAATGTTTTTTTGGAGGATTTCTATCAATCATTATAACTTTAATTATTGATGTTCCCATGACATTCATAGGAACTGCGTTTCAATCTCCACTATTTAAATCGTTTTACGATGCTTTTTTTGTAGCTGCCATTCCTGAAGAGTTCGCGAAGTTTATTATTTTATATTGGATCATCTGGAAAAGCAAGTTTTTCGAT
>NSIF01000031.1 GCA_002737665.1 Flavobacteriales bacterium
TGTTGTGTGTCCAGACTGAATAGCGCCAGGACAACTGTTGTTAAAAGCCCATGCGCCATTGGAACTCGCGTTGGTGCTCATCTGACCCAAAGAACTGGTGAAGGGCTCGGTAAATAAAATAGGTGCGGCAATAGTAGCCGTTACTGTTGGAGAGGCATTGATAGTGATGGTAATTGTAGTAGTGCTTGTGCAACCAAAAGAATTTGTTCCTGTTACTGTGTAAGTTGTTGTTACCAGCGGATTAACGGTAACTGAAGCACCTATTAAATTGCCAGGCATCCATGTATAGCTTGTGGCTCCTGTAGCTGTTAGAATTGTGTTACTCGCTGAACAAATGTTTAAAAGGGAGGCACTTGCCGAAAGTAAAGAGCCTGTGTTAACCGTAATTGTTATTGTGGCTGTAGCAGAACAACCTGAACTGCTACCCGTAACAGTATAGGTTGTTGTTGCTGTTGGACTAACAACTACTGAAGCGCCTGTTAAACTCCCTGGCATCCAAGCATAAGTGGTACCACCACTTGCTGTTAAAGTAGTTGGGCTGCCAACGCAAACAGTAGCAAGTGAAGCAGAAACTGTGATTGTGGGAACAACACAAAGTTGGGTAATGATAACTGCACCCATACCTGTATTTAACCCAGTAGTATTCTGTTGATTGGTTCCGTTATTATAAGAACCACCACCACCACCACATCCGTCATTACTTCCGCTTCCGCCTCCACTATAACCACCACCACCACCTGGTGTTCCTCGATAACACCAACAACCCCCTCCACCACATCCGAATCCACCACTAGATGCCGAACCACCATTTGCATAACCTCCTGCAGCCCCATTTACAAATGCAATTCCAATTGAAGTTGAAGAACAGTTTCCACAAGGTCCCCCATTGGTAAGAAGACCTCCTCCCGGACCTCCAGTCCCGCCCCCATATGGCTCTGATGAAGATCCTCCGTTTCCATTTGATCCACCCGCTCCACCCCCACAAGAATTAGATCCACTTGTAGAAGTATTTCCATGACTAGGTGACCCAGAAGTATTTCTTCTTCCTCCACCACCACCACCAATTATTAATGGAGTGTTATTGTTATCGGTAACGAATGAGCCACCACCACCACCACTAGCTACGTTTGATCCGGATATATTTATTCCCATTTGCCCAACAACAATTTTTAGTTGTTGACCAGATGTGAGCGAAAAAGTTCCAATCATCGTTGCACCATATCCCCCAGTATAACCAGGCAAATCTCCACCCTTTGCTCCACTTACTTCAATTGTATAAGTAGCAGTACTTGGTACCAACCATTCTTGAATGCCTTGTGTATTAATTGTTACCAATCCAGATAAGGTTGTATTCGAATAAGCCGCAGTTACCTGTCCTTGAGTTGGTCCAAACTGTCCAGTTGCGGAGCAATTAGTAAAAGTATAGGTTGTTTGTGCAGTTAAAAATTGAATCGACACCAAAAAACCAAAAGTGATTACGTAAATTTTTTTCATTTTATATTTATTTTTATTCGTTTTTCTATAGAGGAAAATAATTTATAAAATTATTTGTAAGTATTTTAACCGGAAATTTACTAATTAATTTTAAATCAACAACAAATTACAAAAAAAACAGGCTTCGATAATGGAACCTGTTTTTTAATGATTTGGTGATTATTTATTTCTGAACAGAAATCTTTTTTTGTTCTTTGCTCTCCGTTAACTAAGATCTGCATCAAATACATTCCTGATCTGCCATTGCCTATATAATCTTTAAATCGAGTGGATTTTAAATAAAAATAATCGTTAAATAATTGATAATCAATTTGTAAAGGATTGCATGGAAAATGACAATATGAATTTTACTAGATATAAGTCTTACAATCACTAATTCCTTACTATCTTCGCAGCCCTATTTAAAAGGAAAACTAAACTAAATAACCATGTACGCTATCGTAGAAATAGCCGGGCTCCAATACAAAGTGTCACAAAAGCAACGTCTTTTCGTGAACCGCCTTGAGGCTACAGAAGGTTCCGCAGTCGAATTCGACAAAGTCCTTCTTATTGACAACGACGGAAAAATTACCGTCGGAACACCAGCCATTGACGGCGCCCGTGTTGCAGCTAAAATTATTTCGCACCTGCAAGGCGACAAAGTAATTGTATTCAAAAAGAAACGCCGTAAGGGGTATCGTAAATTGAATGGACATCGTCAAGCTTTAACCGAACTTCTTATTCAAGAAGTATTAGGTAAAGGAGAAAAACTTAGTGCGGCCGCAGCTAAACTAGAAATTGTTCCAATGCTAGAGTTGAAAGCGCGCTCTCGTGTTCAACCAACGAAAAAAGTATTCGCCACAGATCAAGTTGAAGAAGAAGTAATTGAAGAGGAAGTAATTGAAGAAGTAGTGGTGGCTAAAAAGAAACCAGTTAAGAAAGCAAAAAATAAAGACTAATTAGATTCTGGCATTAACGCACAGATCATAAAAACAACATACCATGGCACATAAAAAAGGTGAAGGTAAAGTAAAGAATGGACGCGAATCAAGATCGCAACGCTTGGGAATTAAAATCTATGGCGGCCAATTTGCAGTTGCAGGAAACATCCTCGTTCGTCAGCGCGGAACAGTTCATTACCCAGACGCTAATGTAGGAATGGGAAAAGATCATACACTTTTCGCACTCACTGATGGAGTAGTTACATTCAAGAAAAAACGTGACGATCGTTCTTACGTTTCGGTATTGCCTGTAGTTGCTGAATAAGTAAGCCCCCAACAGCGATAAAAATATTGTAAATTCCCGTGAACTTTTGTTTGCGGGAATTTCTTTTGAGGTGATTCGATGGCAAAATAAATTTGTTCCAATACTTGCAAGCTTAGATTATCCCTAGCTTGTTGCCTCCTCTAAATCAATTTACTAACTTTACATTCATAATTCAGTTTTTAATTGTTCTATGTTACAACTTAATGTCATTCGCGATACTAAAGACGAAGTAATTCGTCGGCTTGCCAAAAAAAACTTCAAGGTTGAAATTATTGAAGAAATAATTTCAATTGATGCGCAGCGTCGAAAAACCCAAGCGGAGCTAGATGAACTAAAGGCGGAAGGAAATATTATTTCCAGACAAGTTGGCGAGCTGATGAAAGCTGGGAAAAAAGAGGAAGCGAACGAATTAAAAAATAAAAGCGTTGCCCTTAAAGAAAAAGAAAAAACACTGCAGGATGTTTTGAATAAAATAGAAGATGAAACACTTCAACTTTTATACGTTATTCCGAATGTTCCGAATGACCAAGTTCCCAATGGCAAAACACCCGATGACAACAAGGAAGTTTATTCACATGGTGTTTTGCCGCAGCTTTCTGCTGAAGCGAAGCCACATTGGGATTTAGCTGCTCAATATGATTTGATTGATTTTGAGTTAGGAAATAAAATTACTGGCGCTGGTTTTCCTGTTTACAAAGGGAAAATGGCAAAATTGCAACGATCACTTATTAATTATTTTTTGGATACTGCAATTGCTGCAGGTTATCTTGAAGTACAACCACCAATATTAATAAATAAGGATTCAGGTTTTGGTACAGGCCAACTTCCAGACAAAGAAGGGCAGATGTACCATGTTGGCGTTGACGATTTATATTTAGTTCCAACAGCCGAAGTGCCCATCACAAATATGTATCGTGATGTGATATTGACAGCCGAAGATTTTCCAATAAAAAATTGTGGTTATACTCCTTGCTTTCGAAGGGAAGCAGGCTCTTACGGAAAGGATGTAAGAGGTTTAAACAGACTGCATCAATTTGATAAAGTAGAAATTGTTCAGCTTGCCCATCCCTCAAATTCTTACGCAGTTTTGGAAGAAATGCGCAGCTATGTTCAAGATTTATTAAAAGCACTTGAGCTTCCGTTTCGAACACTTTTACTTTGCGGTGGCGACATGAGTTTTGCTTCTGCTATGACTTATGATATGGAAGTTTATTCCGGAGCACAAAAGAAATGGCTGGAAGTAAGTTCCGTTTCTAATTTCGAATCCTTTCAAGCAAATCGTTTGAAATTGCGTTTTAAACAAGGGACTGAAAAACCACAACTTGCCCACACGCTAAACGGAAGTGCACTCGCTTTACCACGTATTTGCGCAGCAATTTTAGAAAACAATCAAACTCCCAATGGAATTCTTGTTCCACAGGTGTTGCGTGCCTACACAGGCTTTGATATTATTAATTAATTTATGAAAATTGTGTTTATGAAATACCTGATAGTCGGAATAATTTTTTCCACATTCTTTTACTCCTGCAAATTTGAAAAGCATGAAAAAGAGATTTCCGGTATTAATCTTTTGCGTATTCAATTAAGTAGTACGGACTCATTATTGAAAAACGTAGATGTTGCTTTAGTGGAGCGCATCGTAATTGACTTGCAAAATAATTCTAAGTTGATTCAGATTAATATTAATAAAATTGGGGACACTTTAGATTTTAAAACAGCTTCTTTTCTGAATAGTTATCGTTTGTTGCTTCCGTTTTTTGTGAAAGTCGCCAATGACCACAATAAAATAGCTGTCGCTATTGACTCGACGAAATTGAATCTTAATAATTTAGAGCATGATATTTTGAATAATTCGCTTGCGCAAAATCTGACGCCGGACGCTTGTCTACTGTTGGAGCAGGAGCAGGTGAAGGCCATGTACGATTGTGCGGTCACTTTACGTTCTACATTAGACGAGGTCAGTAAGACGCTTGATTCATTGTCTCCACAAATAGCACTTTATATAAAAGGGCAAAATCAAAAGTTAGAACGCAAGGCGATTGAATTAGAAAAAAAATAGTTCATGAAAATGAAAATAGTGCTTTTGTGGATATTTTTATTATCCCCTTCTATTGTTTCCTATTCGCAAGAAGTTGTAATAGGTATGGCTGATTTGTCCGGCGATGAAGAACTTGCTTTACAGTATTTTCAAGCAGGTGAATATGATAAGGCAATTGTTTATTATGAAAAGCTATATAATAAGTATCCAACACACGATTATTATAATTATTATCTCAACTGTTTAATACAAACGAAGAATTATAAAAAGGCAGAAAAACTTATTAAGCGACAACGCGCACGCAGCACTGACTTATTAGTATATCATGTCGATTTGGGAAGGGTTTATTTGGCGGCGGGTGAACTAGAAAAAAAGAAAAAAGAATTTGCTGTTGCCATTGACGCAATTGAGGGTGGCACCTCGGCTGTTGAGGTACTGGCATTAGCAACCGCTTTCTTGGGAATTGGAGAAGTTGAGTTTGCCAAGCAGACCTACTTAAAAGGTCGTAAAGAATTACGTGGAATTTATTCCTTCCACATCGAGTTAGCCGATTTGTTTTGGCTCGTCAAGGATTACGAAAATATGGTGAATGAATATTTGGATCTTGTCACTGTTGAAGAATCTTTTATGCAGCAAGTTAAAAGCAATCTTCAATTTAAGATGGATGCAGAAACTGACGATAAAATCAATTCTATTGTCAAGTTAGAATTAATTAAACGTTCGCAGAAAAATTCTGAAAAAATTATTTGGTCGGAAATGTTGGTGTGGTTTTATATGCAGCAAAATAATTTCACAAACGCTTTAGTCTACGCAAAAGCAGTAGACCGAAGAAAGCAATTAGACGGTGAAGAAATAATGTTCCTTGCCGAAATGGCTCGTTATAATGGTGCTTATTCGGCCGCTAAAGACGGCTATGATTATATTATCTCATTAGGTAAAAATGGATTTAACTTTCGGAATGCCACTATAGAAAAATTAAATACAGCGTATGATGAGCTTACGCATGGTGGGATTTATTCGCAAAACGATTTAATTTCATTAGAACTTGAAATGAATACTAAGCTGGACGAATTAGGTCGCGACGAAAGAACGGTACCATTGCTTCGAACGCTTGCCCATTTAGAGGCATTTTATCTTTTTAAAACGAAAGCCGCAATTCAATTATTAGAAAAAACAATACTTATTTCTTTTATTTCTCCTAAAAGCCAAGCGGAATGTAAATTGGAATTAGGAGATGTTTTTTTGCTGGATGGACAAGTATGGGAAGCTTCGTTGTCCTATTCACAAGTAGAAAAAGCATTTAAGTATGAGCCCATTGGTCAAGAAGCGAAATTTAGGAATGCAAAAATTGCTTTTTATGTTGGTGATTTTAAATGGTCGCAAGTGCAACTAAATGTGTTGAAAGGTGCTACTTCAAAATTAATAGCAAACGACGCCATGTATTGGTCAATAGTGATTACAGATAATTTGGCGTTAGATAGTAATCCAGAACCATTGATGTTGTTTGCACATGCAGATTTACTGGTTTTTCAAAACAAGTTTGATTCTGCGTCAATAGATTTGGATTCTATCGATAAGAAATGGCCTGGCCATGCGTTGGGAGATGATGTTTTATTCATGCGGTATGCAATTGCTATGAAACAACTGAAATGGCTTACTGCAGCAACTTATTTGCAAAAGATAATTGACAATTACAGTTCAGATATTTTAGGTGACGACGCTACTTTTTTAGTAGCAGAATTGTACGATTATAAAATAATGGAGAAGGAACGTTGCCTTCAGTATTACAATGATGTTTTTGTTAAACATCCAAGCAGTCTTTTCGCAGTTGATGCACGAAAAAGATACAGGCAATTGCGTGGCGATAAAATAGAATAGCACAATTGTAATAAAATACTGTTTTTTTTTAATCCATTTCTCCTATGATACTCTATAATGTAACTGTAAATATCGAAGATGCTGTTCATGACGAATGGTTTACTTGGATGAAAGAAACTCATATTCCTGATGTAGTCAACACGGGATGTTTTTCTTCAGGAACAATTTTTAAAATTCTTGTTGAGGAACAAACGGGTACTAGCTATTCTATTCAATACCGTTCGCCTAATATGGCAGCTATTGATCGCTACATGGCAAATTTTGCACCACAATTACGGCAGGACGCAATTGATAAATTCGGAGATAAGTTTACCGCATTTAGAACCTTACTGGAAGAGGTGTAAAAATTTAATTATGTCTGTAAGAGCAAAAAAACATCTTGGGCAACATTTTCTTCGCGACGAAAATATCGCAAGAAAAATTGCGGAAAGTTTAAAGCGTACAGTTCCTTATTCAAAAGTTTTGGAGGTAGGGCCCGGTATGGGTATGCTTACAAAATATCTTTTGGCTAAAGCTGATTTTGAAACTTGGGTAGTTGAAATTGATCGTGAGTCTGTTACTTATTTGGAACAAAATTATCCAGAATTGAACGGGAGAATAATTTCCAAGGATTTTCTCGACTATAATTTAGCAGAGCAGTTCAAGGAACCTATTGGCATCATAGGAAATTTTCCTTATAATATTTCATCCCAAATTTTATTCAAAGCTGTCGAAAATAGAGATTTAGTACTTGAAGTTGTCGGAATGTTCCAGCGAGAAGTAGCACTACGATTAGCTGCTAAAGAAGGCAGTAAAACGTATGGAATCATTAGTGTTTTAATTCAGGCATGGTATAAAATAGAATACCTTTTTACAGTTAGCGAACATGTTTTTCGTCCGCCACCAAAAGTAAAGTCTGCTGTTATTAGGCTTACAAGAAATGCCACCCAAAGTTTGGCTTGTGATGAAAAGTTGTTTGTAGAAGTTGTAAAGGCTGCTTTTAATCAACGAAGGAAAACAGTTAAAAATGCTTTACACGCATTTGAAATTATTAGTGGTAACGAAAGCCATATTTATTTTACAAAGCGCGCAGAACAACTTTCTGTAGCAGATTTTGTACAACTTACTTTGTTGGTAAGGAAACCTTAACTTTGCCTGTTGCTAAGGCAGGTGTTGTTACCGAAAATCTGTTTTAATTATTATTTAAATTCATGTCACTAAAATTTACAGATACATTTTTAGATGTTCTTCGCGATTCACTTGTGAAAGGTGATGAGGAGCGGATACGTGAAATATTTTACCTCCTTCATCCGGCTGACGCTGCAGAAATTCTTAATGATCTGGAAGATGAAGAAGCCGTTGAAGCATACAAATACTTGTCAGACAAGGTTGCTCCTGAAGCGTTATTGTTATTGGACGACGATAAGCGTGAAAAAATTCTTGAGGGATTATCATCAAAGCAAATTGCGGAGCAGCTTATTGATAATCTTGCTTCTGATGATGCCGCTGATATGTTGGCAGATCTTCCAGATGCACAACAGGATGAAATTCTTTCGCTTGTAGAAGATGCTGAGCAAGCTGGCGATATTGTTGATCTTCTTAATTATGATGAAGATAGTGCTGGTGGTTTAATGGCAACAGAATTAGTCAAAGTGCAAGTAAGTAAAAGTGTACGCGAATGTGTGCGAGAGATTAGAAAGCAAGCAGAGGAAGTAAAAAACATATATACAATTTATGTTGTTGATGATGAGGATAAATTAGTGGGTATGCTTTCTCTAAAAAATTTATTGACTATTCCTCTTCGAACGCCTATTGTTGAAGTATTTAATCCGAATATAATTAGTGTTAAAGCAAACACTCCTGCTGAAGAAGTAGCTATGTTAATGGATAAATATGATTTAGTAGTTATTCCTGTTGTTGACAGTATCAATAGATTAGTTGGAAGAATTACGTTTGATGATATGGTCGATGTGCTTCGTGAGGAAAATACGGAGGATGCGCAGAAGATGGGTGGTTTGGAAGCGTTAGAGGAATCATACATGGCAACTCCTTTTTGGCAAATGATTCGAAAACGCGTTGGTTGGCTGGTCGTACTTTTTATTGGGGAAATGCTGACTGCAACAGCAATGTCTTTTTTTGAAGATCAAATTACACGAGCCGTTATTCTGGCAATTTTTGTACCCTTAATTATTTCAAGTGGAGGAAATAGTGGCTCGCAGGCAACTTCTTTAATTATTCGTGCAATGGCTTTGGGAGAAATTACAGTTAGAGACTGGTGGAAAATTGCAAGAAAAGAATTTCAAGCAGGTTTGGTACTTGGATCTGTGTTGGGAATAATCGGATATACGCGTGTTGCTGTATGGTCAAATTTTGTGCAAGATTACGGTCCACATTGGCAAATGATCGGTATTACACTTGGAATAACATTAACATTTGTTGTTATGTGGGGCTCCTTGTGTGGATCTTTGTTACCTCTTTTGCTCAAGCGAATGGGATTTGATCCTGCTGTTTCTTCAGCACCCTTGGTTGCAACCCTTGTTGATGTAACAGGATTGGTTATTTATTTTTCAATTTCAATTGTTTTATTAAAGGAAATGCTTCTTGAAAATGCAGTACCGCATCTTATTCCTTGATACAAATCATCCTTCTTTGTTAAGCAGCCTTCGAGCTTATGGTTTCGCGTGTGACGAAGATTATTTGAGTGCAAAAGAAGCTATTCAAAATAAAATTTCAGATTACGATGCGATTGTTATTCGTAGTCGATTTAAAATCGATCAACAATTTATTGAAGCAGCCACAAAGTTAAAATGCATCGCTAGGGCTGGAGCGGGAATGGAAAATATCGATGTTGTTTTTGCAGAGCAGCGTGGAATTAAATGTGTGCACGCCCCTGAGGGAAATCGTGATGCTGTGGGAGAGCATGCTATTGGTATGTTATTATCCTTAATGAATAATCTGTGTAGGGCGGACAAGCAAATGCGTGAAGGGAAATGGTTGCGCGAGGAAAATCGTGGTTATGAGCTACAAGGGAAAACTGTTGGAGTAATTGGTTTTGGTAATATGGGTAGTGCTTTTGTAAAAAAGTTGAGTGGTTTTGATGTTAAAATTCTTGTTTACGATAAGTACAAAACAAATTTTGGAACAAACGCCTTTGAGGAATCTTCCTTAGCCGATTTATTTAATCACGCCGACATTCTTAGTTTACATATCCCGCTAACGGATGAAACTAATTATATGGTAAATGATAAATTTCTTTCAAATTTTAAAAAACCAATTTGGTTGATTAATACTTCTCGAGGGAAAATTATTGAAACTTCTGCATTGGTGAAAAATATGGAATGTGGAAAAGTTAGAGGGGCTTGCCTAGATGTGTTGGAATTTGAAAGTAGCTCTTTCGAGAAAATGGAGTCAGGGAAAATGTCAGAAACAATACATTATTTAATTAATTCGGATAATGTAATCCAAAGTCCACACATTGCTGGATGGACTTTTGAGAGTCATGAAAAGATTGCCTTAACATTGGTCCAAAAAATAAAAGACACACTAATCGATTAGCAGATTGTCTATTGATTTTTCATTACAAGTTGGACTGTGTATCGACTCTTTACTTCAAGAAAAATTTGTTTGTTGTTTGTAACACGGTCTATCGTAGCTTGGTCGTAATAGCGTATCGTTACTAATTCAACATTTTCATTGTATAATACGCGATAATTATTTCTTAAGTGTTCCAATAATATCGGAATTTTTTTGTGATCGTTGTCCACACTCACCGAAAAACTAATGGCAGAGTTCAGCATGACATTCATTTTCACACGTTGTGCTGCGAATAATTCAAAAATATCACCCAAGTTTTCTTCTACGATAAAAGAAAAATCTTTCGGCGAAATAGAAAGTAAAACTTGGTTGACTTTAAAAATAAAACAAGGAATGGGTAAACTCACTTGCTGGTCGTGAATTTTTGTCCCATCTTTTTTTGAATCAAGAAAAGAACGGACGTATAGAGGAATGTTTTTATTCTGTAAAGGTTTAATTGTTTTCGGATGAATTACAGTCGCACCGTAATAGGTCAATTCAATTGCGTCCTGGTAGGTTAATTGGGAAATTAATTTTGTTTCATTGAACCATTTTGGATCAGCATTCAATACGCCTGGAACATCTTTCCAAATCGTTACACTTTCGGCGTTCATACACCAAGCAAGAATCGCCGCTGTAAAGTCAGATCCTTCGCGACCAAGTGTAGTAGTGAAGTTTTCGGATGTCACTCCAATGAATCCTTGTGTAATGATAATTTGCTCTTGATGTGATTCAAATACAGGAAGCAATTCCTCTTTAATTAATTCTTCAGTGAGCTTCCAATCAACTTTTCCTTCTCGAAAAGTATTATCCGTTTTTATAAAATCGCGAACGTCCCACCATTTGTTTTTGATGTTCTCTGAATTTAAATAAATACTCAAAATTTTTGTAGAAAGTAATTCTCCAACAGAAACAATCTGATCATAGGAGCAATCAAACGAATGTGTCGCACTTTCTTCCAATATCCATTCGAGTTCCACAAATGTATTGTGGATGTCAGTATAAACCGTATGATTTTTATCGGCAAATAATTCATTCAAAATATCAAAATGAAACTTGCGAACTTCTTCAAGAATTGCGGTAGGGTTTTCTTTTTTGTCCTCGGGACTTTTTTCGGAGAAATAAAACGCATCTGTCAATCGCTCCAATGCATTCGTTGTTTTTCCCATTGCTGAAATCACAACAATTAATTTTTCTTCCGGGAAGCTTTTTAGAATTGCCGCAAGGTTTTTTACAGCATTTGCATCTTTGACGGATGCACCTCCAAATTTGAAGACTTTCATAGGTTACAAAAGTACGTATTAGTGATTGAAATGAGGAAATGTTTTGATGTACCCAATCATAAATTAACTTTCAAAGTAGCTAGTTCTTTATCCGTCAATCTATAATTCAACCAATCTTTCAAAATTTCGGGTTGGTATTTCTCGTAAAATTTAATCGCAGGTTCATTCCAATCCAGCACCTGCCATTCCATTCTTTTAGCACCCATTTCATTGGCTACTTTTATTACTTCTTCAAAAAGTAATTTCCCTATTCCAATTCGACGTTCAGAAAGTGTTACGACAATATCTTCCAGAAAAACACAAGGTCCTTTCCAAGTAGAATATTTGATATAATAAAGTGCAATACCGACCATTGTATTTTCTCGTTCTGCAATTAAACATTTAAAAAGGGGATTTTCTCCGAAACCATCACGTTTTAAAATCTCAACTGTCACTATTACTTCTTTTGGGGCGCGTTCGTAATCGGCGAGCTCCTGAATGAGTGCGAGCACACCTTTCATGTCCGCTTTTTCAGCATTGCGAATTTTTATTTCCGGCATATTAATTTTTGATAAAATCTGTGAATCAATCGGTGCTATACGAAGTTACGTATAAAGAGAGTAAAATACATTATCAAACAATCCATGAAATTTCACATCTTTGTATTCTATAAATCTATACCCTAACATGAGCAGAGTAAAAACACTTGGTCAGTTTATAATTGAGAAGCAATCTGATTTCCCATACGCAAAGGGTGAGCTTTCTCGTTTGTTACGTGATATCGGTATTGCAGCTAAAATTGTAAATAGGGAAGTAAACAAAGCTGGTTTAGCAGATATTTTAGGTGATGCAAGTGAAAATGGGGAAACCAATGTGCAAGGCGAAGTACAGAAAAAACTTGATGTTTTTGCAAACGAACAGTTTATTGCTGCCTTAAGTGTAGGTGGTGAGGTTTGTGCAATCGCGTCTGAGGAAAATGAAGAGATGATAATTGTTGATACAGCCCAATCCAAGAACGCAAAATATGTGGTGGCAATAGATCCCTTAGATGGTTCTTCTAATATTGATGTAAATGTTTCTGTTGGTACAATTTTTTCAATCTATCGTCGACTTACACTTTCTGGTCCAGGTAAATTAGAAGATTTTATGCAACGCGGAACGGAACAAGTAGCTGCTGGCTATATTATCTATGGATCATCAACGATGTTAGTTTATACAACAGGGAAAGGAGTAAATGGTTTTACACTTGACCCTTCTATTGGAGAATTTTGTTTGTCGCATCCCAATATGAAAACACCTGAAAGCGCAAAAACATACTCTATCAATGAAGGAAATTATGTTCACTTTCCAGACGGTGTTAAAAAATATATAAAATATTGTCAGGAGGATGACAGCTCAACAAAACGGCCCTACTCTTCGCGTTACATTGGTTCTGCTGTTGCAGATGTTCACCGTAATTTAATCACAGGGGGGATTTATATTTATCCTACTACTGCTGCATCTGAAAATGGCAAATTGCGACTGTTATATGAGTGTAATCCTATGGCTTTTATAATTGAGCAGGCGGGCGGGATGGCAACCAACGGGAGTGGTAGAATTATGGAACTCGACATAAAAACATTGCATCAAAGAACTTCTTTTTTTGCTGGTTCGGCTGATATGGTAAATAAAGCAGGGGAATTTATGGCGAAGTATTCTGCAGTGAAAGCAAAATAATTTCTTTATAGTTAGATTTATTAAAACATTTTTTATTGAATAAATCAGGTCTACTTCGTCTTAATGTTTTACGCATCGCCACAATTTAAATTATAAAATGGAAAAAAAAATCAAAGCACTCCAGGATAAAATCGCCGAAGCACAACTCGGTGGCGGACAAAAACGAATTGACGCGCAGCATGCAAAAGGAAAATTAACAGCTCGTGAGCGATTGCATTTTCTGCTTGATGAAAATAGTTTTGAAGAGATTGGAATGATGGTTACCCATCGGTCGAATGATTTTGGTATGCAAGATGAAAAATATCTTGGCGATGGAGTTGTTACAGGCTATGGCAAAATTAACGGCAGATTAGTTTACGTTTATTCTCAGGATTTTACGGTTTTCGGCGGATCGCTTTCAGAAACACATGCGGAAAAAATTTGTAGGATCATGGATCTTGCAATGAAAAACGGAGCTCCAGTTATTGGCTTAAACGATTCGGGTGGTGCAAGAATTCAAGAAGGTGTTGTTTCGCTCGGTGGCTACGCCGATATTTTTTATAAAAACACATTAGCATCAGGCGTTGTTCCTCAAATTTCTGCTGTTATGGGACCTTGTGCTGGTGGAGCAGTTTATTCTCCTGCAATAACTGATTTTATTTTAATGGTCGAGCATACTTCTTATATGTTTGTCACGGGTCCTAATGTGGTGAAAACAGTTACGCATGAAGAAGTTACTTCTGAAGAATTAGGTGGAGCCGTTACACACGCAACAAAATCAGGTGTAACGCATTTCGCATCTGCAAATGAAATAGAGTGTTTGCAAACCATTCGTGCCATGTTGAGCTATATGCCGCAGAATTGTGAAGAAGAAGCTCCACTAATGAAGTATGAATCTGTAAATGAAAAACGCCCCCAACTCAATGCTATCATCCCTGAGAATCCTAATCAACCTTATGATATTCGTGAAGTTATTCTGAATGTTATTGATAACGATTCGTTTTTGGAAGTACATAAGTTGTTTGCAGAAAATATTGTCGTTGGGTTTGCTCGCATAGCTGGACGAAGCATTGGTATTATTGCCAATCAACCTGCAGTACTCGCCGGTGTGTTGGATATTGACGCATCTACTAAGTCCGCACGTTTTGTTCGATTCTGTGATGCATTTAATATTCCGCTTTTGGTGTTCGAAGACGTGCCCGGCTTTCTTCCTGGTACAGATCAGGAGTGGAATGGGATTATTACTAATGGTGCAAAATTGCTTTATGCTTTTTGTGAAGCAACAGTTCCCCGCGTTACGGTAATTACACGTAAGGCATATGGTGGTGCATACGATGTGATGAATTCAAAACACATTGGCGCTGATATGAATTATGCTTGGCCTACCGCCGAAATTGCTGTCATGGGACCTAAAGGAGCGGCTGAAATTATTTTCAAAAATGAAATTGCAAAATCAAAAAATCCTGTTGATAAATTGAAAGAAAAGGAAGCGGAGTACCAAGAAACTTTTGCAAATCCTTATCGTGCTGCTGAACGAGGTTTTGTAGATGAAGTTATTGCACCTGAGGATACTCGTTCTAAGTTAATAGCAGCTTTCGAAATGTTAAAAAATAAAGCGGATAAATTGCCACGAAAAAAACACGGGAATATTCCACTTTAATCTTATTAATTTTTAATTTTAAAATGGTACTATTGAACAGTAACTTTTATTTCTTTTTTTGAAATCCTTCCGTCTGCATCATTCACATTGAATACCCAACGCTCTGTTCCTGCTTGGTTTCTGCAGGTAATCGTGATGTCTCGTTCCGCATGTTTTCGCTCGCTGCTGTTCATATACGTATGGAAAATACGATTTGGACTGTTTGTGCCGTCAAAGGCTACTTCCGTATAAATTAAATTTAAGTCGTCTTTTTCTTTATTTGCAATCAATCCAACTGTAAAGCTACCTCCGAGCCCTAAAGTTAAATTTGTAGAAGTATAATTGGCTCCTGTTTTAAATTGTAAGTCTGGTGGCGTATTGTCTTTTTTGCATGACGCAATTAGAAAAATTAAACTCAATAGTATGGTCATCCGCATGCTTCAAATTTACATTAAATTGGAATTAAAATTTGGGTATTAGAAAAAGAATATAGATCGGTTCAAATAAATTATTTTCTATTTGTTCAATTCCTTACCTTTGAAGTCTCATGACTATCCGAGAGATTATAGGGTTGTATGAGAAAAATTCGCCCCAAGCGAATGAACTAATACAGAACTTGGGCGGAATCACAAAAGCCCGAATTCAGGTCCGGGGTCTGGCAGGTTCCGCAGGGGCTTTTATTGCCGCATCGGCGCTAAAACAAACTTTTCAGTCGCATTTATTTATTCTTCCCGACCAAGAGTCAGCCGCATATTTCTTAAATGATTTAGAGGGCTTATTAGAAAACAATAACGAAGGTGAAGAAGTAAAAAATATTTTGCCGTTATTTTTCTTTCCGGCCTCCTATCGAAAACCTTACCATGTTGAAGAAACGGATAATGCAAATGTACTTTTGCGTGCCGAAGTTTTAGATAGAATTAGAAGGGAGAAACGTGTTGCGGTGGTAACCTATCCTGGAGCACTTTCTGAAAAAGTTGTTACGCGACAGCTCCTTGAAAAAAATACGCTTCATTTGAAGCGTGGCGAAAAAATTACCATAGCTTTTATTACTGATTTGCTTGCTGAATATGGTTTTGACCGTGTTGATTATGTTTATGAAGCGGGGCAATATGCAATTCGTGGAGGCATTGCAGATGTTTTTTCTTTTGCAAATGAATTTCCGTATCGTATCGAATTTTTTGGAGATGAGGTGGAATCCATTCGCACCTTTGATACATTGACACAATTGTCAATTAAAAATTTAGACCGCTTGACAATTATTCCTAATGTGCAAGGGAAATTGTTAATTGAAAATAGAGAATCCTTCTTCGATTATTTCTCTACTGCAGCGCGGGGAGAGCTTGACGCTTCCAATACCATTTGGATTTCAAGTATAGACGACACCGCAGGCTTGATTGAAAAGGAATACGAATTTGCACAGAAAGTTTTTGTTGAAGAAACAGAAAATTCACCTGTTCGACATCTTACTCCAGCCGAGCAATATATTGATGGTGCTATTTTTCGAAATGAAATTCTTCGTTTTGGAATAATTGAATTTGGCAATCGTTTTATTTTGAATGATGCAATTAAAATCACTTTCTCCATTTCACCTCAGCCGTCTTTTCAGAAAAATTTTGATCTGATAACGCAAGCAATTGCTAAAAGTAGCTCCCAAGGATATAAAAATATTATTTTTATTGATAGCGCTAAGCAAGCTGAAAGGTTGTATAAAATTTTTCAGGATGTAGGAAGAAAATTGGAGTATTCACCCCTTGTGCATTCCTGCCATGAAGGCTTTATTGATCATGATTTAAAGATTGCCTGTTTTACGGACCATCAAGTTTTTGAACGTTACCATCGTTTTCGTTTACGAGATGGTTTCCAAAGAAAAAAAGAAGCACTCACATTAAAAGAATTGCGTGGATTAAATCCAGGTGATTACGTTGTTCACATAGATCATGGTGTGGGAAGATTTGCTGGTTTGGAAAAAATAGAAGCAGGAGGAAAATTCCAGGAAGCAGTGCGTTTAGTTTATCGAGATAACGACATATTGTATGTTAGCATTCATTCCTTGCATCGTATTTCTAAGTTTGCAGGAAAAGACGGTTCTGTTCCCCGAATTGATAAAATCGGTTCTGCAGCATGGCAAAATATAAAACAGAAAACCAAAACACGCGTAAAGGAAATTGCTTTTGATTTGATAAAACTTTATGCTACTCGAAAAGCACAGCAAGGATTTCAATTTGCTCCTGACAACTATTTGCAGAATGAATTGGAAGCATCTTTTATTTACGAAGACACCCCCGATCAATTAAAAGCAACCAACGACGTAAAGCGCGATATGGAAAGCGCTCATCCTATGGATCGACTGGTTTGTGGAGATGTAGGTTTTGGAAAAACAGAAGTGGCCATTCGTGCTTCTTTTAAGGCGGTGTGTGATTCCAAACAGGTTGCTGTTTTAGTGCCAACTACTATTTTAGCTATTCAACATTTTAAAACATTTTCAGAACGACTAAAAGATTTTCCTGTAAAAATAGATTACATCAATCGGTTTCGATCTGCTAAAGAAAAAAAAGAAATCCTTGAAAAACTCTCGAAAGGGCAAATTGATATTTTAATTGGAACTCATGGTATTGTTGGGAAAGAGGTGAAGTTTAAAGACCTTGGATTATTGGTAGTCGATGAAGAACAGAAATTTGGTGTTGGTGTAAAGGACAAACTAAAATTACTAAAGGAAAATGTAGATACGCTCACATTAACGGCTACGCCAATACCTAGAACATTGCAGTTTTCACTCATGAGTGCACGCGATTTGAGTATTATGAATACTGCCCCCCCAAATCGTTTTCCTGTTCAAACAGAATTGCATACCATGGGAGAAGAGTTAATTCGTGATGCGGTGATTTTTGAAATTCAAAGAGGAGGTCAGGTTTTTTATGTTCATAATAGAGTTGCGAATATTCTGGAAGTGGCAGGAATGATTCAGCGTTTATGCCCTCAGGCAAGGGTGGGTGTAGGGCACGGACAAATGGATGCTCACAAATTAGAAAATGTGATGGTGGATTTTATCGAAGGAAATATTGATGTTTTAGTCTCCACGACAATTATTGAATCGGGATTAGATATTAGTAATGCGAATACAATTATTATCAATGATGCGCACCTTTTTGGTTTAAGTGATTTGCATCAAATGCGAGGTAGAGTAGGGCGTTCCAATAAAAAGGCATTTTGTTATCTGCTAACCCATCCTATGTATTTACTTACCTCCGAAGCACAGCGAAGGTTGAAAGCAATCGAAGAATTTTCGGATTTAGGAAGTGGCTTACATATTGCATTAAAAGATTTGGATATTCGAGGCGCAGGAAATTTATTGGGAGGAGAACAAAGCGGATTTATTTCCGACATTGGATATGATATGTATCAAAAAATTCTTGATGAGGCAATTCGTGAGTTGAAGGAATCAGAGTTTAAGGAATTGTTTAAAGAAGAGGAACAACTTCGTGAATTAAGAAAAGATGATAAGTCTGCAAAACACATAGGTGTTTATGTGCGAGATACACAAATTGATACCGATTTAGAAATATTAATTCCAGAAGAATACATTGAAAACATAACAGAACGCCTTGCGCTTTACCGCCAACTCGATGATACAGAAACGGAGGACGATTTGGCTAGATTTGAAGTAGGTTTGCGTGATCGATTTGGACCAATTCCTTCACAAGTAATCGAGCTCATTGATACCATTCGACTTCGTTGGTTAGGTATGGACATAGGTTTAGAACGAGTTGTGTTAAAAAACGGAAAGATGGTGGGGTATTTTATTCAAAATAAAAATTCTGCTTATTATCAGTCCGAGCCATTCACAAAAGTTTTGAAATACATTCAGGCTAACCCAGGTGCCTCTAAAATGAAGGAGGCAAATAATAAATTGACATTGACATTCGAAAAAGTAACATCCGTGAAAGAGGCGATTGGCAAATTAACACCTGTTGCTTCGTGCTAATTTTCCCTTTTTTTAATTACAAACCTCTTGCCATTTTTTTGTAGTAAAACAAAAATGTTATTATAAATACGATCGAAAAACCACAGTCAATTTTAGCCGAAAGACCAAAATCATCAACCAGTAGCTGAATAATTATTTTGGTAAGACTGACGTATGTAAATAATTCAGCTCCCCATTTTTTCATGTGCCAAACACCAATTATGGAAATGAAACGCAAACAAATAATGGAACCGAAAAGTATGGGGTACCAACTTGCTACGTCGCGAATACTTGGCGCTGATATGGCAATAATTTGACCTGCTGAAAATACAAAACCAACAACACCGAGTATTGAAATTATTTTTGGACGATCGTGGATTAATTTTGCCATGCAGGGTTGCTTAATTACTTCTAATTGCTTCCACTGGATCCAGTTGTGCAGCTGAATAAGCCGGAATAAAACCTGAAATAATTCCGATTAGAATTGAAATTGTTAGTCCGAGTGAAATATTACTAGCTGAAAGAATAAAACCAAAATCGATAAATTGATTTCCGATTAATACCAACACCCAATCTAACAACAATCCAATTACTCCACCAATTAAACATAATACCACAGATTCTGAAAGAAATTGCATAAGTATAAACCAGTTTTTTGCTCCAAGCGACTTCTGAATTCCAATTTGGCTGGTACGTTCCCGAACGGAAACAAACATAATATTAGCAATTCCAAATCCACCTACAAGAATTGAAAATGCTCCAATAATCCAGCCTACTGTTCCTACAACACCAAAAACTTTTTCTATTGGCCCTGAAAGAACACTTACCTCGTTCAATGAAAAGTCAGCGTCTTCTTCTGGTTTTATTCGGTGAATACTTCGCATTATTCCTGTCAATTCATCTTTCAAATCAGCAGTGCGCACATTTTTTTTTGCTTTCACCATAATGTATGGATCTACATTATCATTTTCCACTTCTGCAAAGGATTGTGCAAACTTGAGTGGAATAAGAACATTGTTGTCACTACTATTTCCAATCATGCTTTCGCCTTCCGCCTTGAAAACACCAATTACGACAATTAATTTTCCTTTTAATTTAATTTTTTTGCCTATTGGGTCTTCATTGTGAAAAATACCCATTGCAATATTACTCCCAATCAGAGCTACGGCATTTCCAACGCCACATTCTTGTGGTGTAAAATACCTGCCAGCAGCAAGATCAAATGTTTTGACTTTGTTGTAATCAATAGTCGTTGCAACAACAGAGACGTTTTCAATAAATGAAGTCTTGTAATAAATAGTTGCATTTAGATTTGCACTGTAAACAACAGCGTCAATCGTTAACATTCTTCTTTCTATCTCTGCAATTTCTGCAATTTTAGGCACAGGCCTGTTCATGTATTTCCACCATGCATATTCAGCCCCTTCAGGTACCCAA
>NSIF01000032.1 GCA_002737665.1 Flavobacteriales bacterium
GATTAAGAAAAAATTAAAAAATTTATTGTTTGAAATAAATCAGAAAATTGGAAAGAGTGTGAATGGAAGGGTTTTTGTGGATTCAGCGCCGGTGATGGATAAAGTGTGGGCGGCAAAAAGCGGATTGGGTTGGGTTGGGAAAAACTCAAATATTATTAATAAAAAATCAGGATCGTTTTTTTTTATTGCTGAATTGATTTTGGATCTCGAATTAATTCCAGACGGAGCAGTGGGAGATTATTGCGGAACCTGTACGCGATGCATCGACGCCTGCCCAACCGACGCAATTGTTGCTCCTTATGTTGTTGATGGGAGCAAATGCATTTCTTATTTTACCATCGAACTGAAAGGGGCTATCCCCGAAACACAAAAGGGTAAATTTGATAACTGGGCATTTGGTTGCGATATCTGTCAAGATGTTTGTCCCTGGAATAGATTTTCGAAACCACACAGCGAAATAGCTTTTAATCCTTCTGCAGAATTACTTTCAATGAGTAAAAATGATTGGGAGGAAATAACGGAAGAGGTTTTTCAGACGCTATTTAAAAATTCGGCAATTAAGAGAACTAAGTATATTGGATTGAAACGGAATTTGAAGTTTATAAATACTAAATAGAAATTATAAATTCAATTACGATTTCGTTACGCTTCGAAACACTTCACGGATTACATCACCGTATATATTTCCAAAAGTGGCAATGCACCAGGCCTTGAGTAAAAGCGCCTCATCGGGTTTTGCCCATAGCAACAATTTCTTCAGTTCTTTTTTGAATAATAACTTATCGAAGCTGACGCTTTTGAGGATTGTTTTGCTGAATTCTAACATAAGAAAACCGTTTAAATTTGTACAATTAAGTAACGTAGAATTGTATGTCTAAAATATATAGACAAATTTCAAATTCCTAATAAATTATTCACAAAACGCCTAATTCGCTGTTATTCAGTATAGAGATGTTATCAACAGTTTATGCAAGGAAGCTTTGGGGGATATAAAAAGTAGGGAATGGGGAACCTTATTCCTTAAGCACTTTAAAAGTCTGCTTCAAATTTTCCCCAACACTAAACAAATAAATACCAACAGATAAATTACCCAATTCAATTTTTGTGTTTTCGGAATTTATTTTTCCTATTAATACAGCTTTCCCATTGTAATCATAAACAGTGTAATTAGAACCAATCAATTTCGCATCTGTCTTTATAGTTATTTGATTTGTTGTTGGATTTGGGAAAATAGTAATTTCATCGTCAGTCAAAAGTTCATCAAGGCCAAGACTTAAATTTGAAAACGCAAAACGAAATACACCATCTGTGTTGGTTGCTGCAATTATATAACCAGCGTTTAGTTCTAGATCAAAAATTGTTAAGTCAGTTAAACCCGTATTGATGGCGGTCCAATTATTTCCATTATCTATGGAATAAAATACACCCGCACCAAAAGATCCCGCAACAATTAGCTGTGAGTTACTTGCAAACCCTCTATAGGATCCAGAAGGCAGGCCACCAAAAAGTAATGTCCAGTTTGCTCCAAAATCTGTTGAACGGAAAACGCCAGTCCCTATTTGCCCTCCAGCAAATAAGGTGTTTCCTTTACTTTCAATAGCTCTGAAAATGGTTGCTGTTCCTAAACCATTATTAATAGCAATCCAGTTGGCTCCCCAGTCAATACTTTTATAAATACCAACACCATTTGTTCCAACATATATTGTGTCTTGAATTGCAGTAATGCATCGTACATCATTAGTTGATAATCCTGTGGAACTCCAATTATCTCCTTGGTCTGTTGATTTAAAAACTCCGGCTGGTCCAACAACAAATAAATAGGAACTAGCTTTTATAATTCCATGGGTTAATAAATTTGTTAATCCAATACTTCTAGAAATCCAAGTAGCTCCATTATCTGAACTCCTAAAAACTCCTTGGCTTGTGCAAGTATATACATAGTTGTTATCTTTTGTGAATCCTCGTGTTGGACCAACAGCATCGTTTCCGCTATTTGAATATATATAATTTGCCGAGCTATCTGTTGAAAGGTATGCGCCCGTTGCACCACCGGCAAAATTATAAACACCGTTAGTTAACAATGACTGCATATTTAATCCTGCAGTGCCTACAGATTGTTGCCATTGTCCAAAAGCTGAATAGCTAAAACAAGAGAATAAAATTAGTTGGAAGAATTTTATTTTTTTTAGATTATTCATCTTGATAATTTTAAATTATAGATCTCAATATTTTTCTTATTCGCAATGTAACATTGAATTTCAAATATAGTTTAATGGATTATTCCTTCCACCTAAAAGTTTGCTGTTGCAGTCCGCAAAGGTCAATTACACGGTCCACAACTGTTGCGGCAAGTTCTTCGAAAGTTTTCGGTAAGCTGTAGAAGGATGGGCTAGCTGGACAAATAATTCCACCTGCTTCAGTAATGGTTTTCATGTTGTTGATGTGAATTAAGCTCAGCGGAGTATCTCGCGGAATAAGAATTAATTTTCTTCGTTCTTTCAACATCACATCGGCCGCACGGGTAACTAAATCATTCGAAACGCCAGTTGCAATTCTCGCCAAAGTTCCCATTGAACATGGACAAACAATCATTGTTTTGAAACTGGATGATCCAGAAGCGAAAGGTGCGTTAAAGTCCATTTTACCGTAAAACTTAAATGGAAAATTTTCAAAACTTTTATTGCCAATTTCAGTTTCCCAAATATATTTCGCATTATCGCTCATTACAACGGCTACATTTTCTAACTGTTCGTTCATTGTGGCTAATTTTTCCAACAATATCTTGGCATAAATAGAACCACTCGAACCTGTTATGGCAACAACAATTTGACTTTTCATTCTTTTTTATTTTTAATTCGATAGCAAGCGGTTAAACCAAGCACATTATTATACATTCCTTTATTGAAAAGGTCTGAAAGAAAATTTGGATAGTAAAGAGGAACATTAAATTTTTTAACTGGGAAAAGTGAGTTAGTGTATCGTAAATCAATAATTAAATTTTCGGTGATTTGAATTCCCATCCCAATTACGAGTGCGCTTTCCCACCTTCTAAAGTCACGTGGATTGACTTCGCCGAAGTCATCCCATTCCCGCACTTTCATAAGCATTCCAATTGTCTCTCCAATTTCAAAATAAAATTTCTTATAATTTTTGCGAATTAAAAACGGAGCTTCTGCATATTGCATACGAAGTTCGAATGCATCGAAGTCACCTTTTTCCGGATAAGGAATTTTTTTACTGCCCTTTCCTGAATATTGTAACTCCATTTGAAAATAAAATGGCTTTGAAGGATCTGTACATACAAAAAAGCCAGCAACAAATCCAATTTGATTAAATCCAGCATAACTATCTCCATGAATTTGACAGCCATTAATTCCAGCAATCATCCCAGCGTGAAAAGTTTTTTGTGCTTGTAAATTAGATAGCGCAAATAGTATTAGAAATAATAATTTATAACGCATACTACAAAGTTAACGATAGATTACTCTAAAACCTTTAAACTTAATTTGTAAATCGCTAGCGTAAATCCACTTCCGCAGCTTGCAAAACACCGTAATCAGATGTTTTATAAAGGATGGCGATAATTTTGCAGTGGGTATCCACAAATAATGGGTTGACTGTGTAAGTGTTTGTGGTAGAATAGTTAATTGGTGTGTTGTTCAGAATACTTCCTGAATTAATAGTTTCACCAGTAACAATTCCGGGTGTGTTTATACAACCACGAAATACATGGTTAAACTCAAAGTTATTGTCGATTCCTGGAGCTGGAAATGTAATGTCAGTTTGCGAACCTATTATTTCACTTTCAACCAAATACAATGCGATGTTGTATGTGCCTGTAGTGTCCACCATAAAATTTCCAGTAACATTTACACTTAAGTTTCGTGAAGAGGTGTTGTAGGATGGAATTATTTTAATGTATGCAGTCATTGGTTGTGCGAGAATAGTAGCCACCGTTGAGGGCCATGCAGTAACGGCGGTAGGAAAGGATGTTGGAAACCCATAACGATTGACAAGCCCAGTTGGGAGCCCGAATGAATTAGATCCAAACACTAAATCATAATCGGCATCTTCGGCAGCAACTCTAAAGTCTTCTGAAAATGTTCCGGGTGTTGCGCCTGATGGCAGTTGGTGTGGGGGGCAAGGTTCTGCATAATAGTCGATGTGTACACCCATTCCAATTATTTGTGTAGGATAAGCATTCCCCAAGCTATCCAACATTCTTGCTGCTGTAGGACAGTTAGGGCAAGTGTGACCAGTGAAATCTTCTATGAAAATTTTTCGCACGGTATCGGACAAAGGAACAGTTACAGTTCCTACTTGATTCGGCGCTACTACATAGTCACATGACATAAAACTTAGCACAGCAATTGTAAATAATAAAAGTATTTTTTTCATCTTTTCTAAATTATGATTTTAGAATGAGCTTGTTATTGTAATTGTAAAACCATTTGATGCAGGAATTTGTCGGCAAACTCCTCCTACACAAAAAATTCCCTGTCGTTGTTTCCCATAACCCAAAACAATTCTGTTTGTCCCCTTAAAAAAACCAGCTTGACCTGAGAAATAATGAACACGACGGCTTGGTTCTTTATTCCCATAATTATATTGATCCATTAAAGCAATAAAGTAATGATCACCAATGGACAGCTCTTCTAATAAAGCGGCCCAATTTCCATAGTCTTCTTTGCTTTCTTTTTTTCCACCTAATAACATGTGTTCAGCATCTGAACGTAAGGTGAGTTTGCTGTTTATTTTCCATGTCACGTCAACCACAACAACATCTGCATTGATGTAAGGATAATTTGATTTTCCTTCTAGTGCGTTTTTGTTATAAATAAAATGTGCGAAAAGAATTGTTGCTTTCAAACGTTGGTTGAATTTTCGGAATATTTCAACATTCAGATCATTGAAATACATGGTGTCGCCTATAGGAAGCCAATTAGAAGAATAGCCGAATCTTCTTCCCGTGCCATCATTTAATTTAGTTGTATCCAATCCATAAGCAGCAGAATAATTTAAAGAAACATCTGTTCCATATTTTCCGCCCAACTTCGAACCTTTTTTAATTTTATAATCCATTTGTGCCTGCCAGCAAGTTTGTCCGTTAGGTTGCGACGCGAATGGATAGTAAGAAGCGAGGGCATAGGTGTGTTGTTTGGTAAGTGTTGGAATTAAATTAATGTTGAGCTGTGTTAATGCGGCTGTGCGATCTGAACGAAAGGAAAAATTATCAACGCGTAAAAACCCTAAATAAATTCCGAGTCCTTTTTGGCTGTAGGATAAAGAGGAGAACAACGCTTCCCCTGGCTTGTAAATAAATCCATTAGCAGCAGATGGGTCATTTATTTTATAGGCATATTCAGTAGAAAAGTTAATTCTATTTCGAATCACATTAGTGCGCGCCGACCAAGCTCCAACATTTTGTGGCAATACTAAAAATGGATCTTGGTCAACTTGAAATTTACTTACAAAACTCCCGCCGAAAATAAGTTGTGTTTTAATATTCTCCATTCGCGAACCAAACAACTCATTAACATTGAACTCACCATCAGCAGCCCTGACAATACCGGGACCTGTGGACATAAAGTTTCGTTGTTTTCCCCAAAGGCCTTTGAGGTAAACTCCTTTGCAAGGCGTGTAGCGAATGCGTATTCCTTCTATAGCATTATCTATTCCAAGCGCTCGCTCTTCGAATGAACGTAAAATCAAACCGCTTCCAAATTGCTCGTAGCTATTTCCTACTGTAATCTCTAAGCCATCGTTATTATACGAAGCATACCTGTAGGGAATTCCTGTTCCTTGGTATCCACTAGGAAAGCCATTTAAGTGGTTTAAATAACTTTCGTAACGAATTCCTGCAGAGAATTTTCCATTCACATAGGTAACAGCACTCCATCCATTAAACAATGCTTTTTCAGGAATTGTATCTGCACCAATGATAGAGTCAGGAATATAATATTGCGCTGAGATATCAAAGTTTCCATGAATTTGACCACCACCAATATTGTTAAGATTTGTTTGTGCAGTCGTAATTGTTATCGATCCAACAAGCAAGCATATAGTGAGTTTCAAAACATTTTTCACAGAAGAAATATTTTTTAATAAACTTTAATTATTCAGGCTTCTCGCCTTTAGCAACTTTTGATATTACATCGTGCAATTTTTCTACACCTCCATTTTGATTGTAAACATTAGTTTGCCAAACAATTTCACCACTCCCATTTAAAACAAAAATATGTGGTACATTATTCACATTCATAGCACGTTTGAAATCTTGATTCTCGTCCAAATAAACTTCGTAATTCCACTCTTTACTTTCTAAGTATGGTTTTACTTTTGGCGAATTTCGTTGGTCGTCAATTGAAATAGCAATTAATTTTACGCCAGTTTCTTTTTGCCACTCTTCATACACTTCAGTAATCTCATTTAATTCTTTTTTACAAGGAGCACACCATGTTGCCCAGAAATCGAGAATAATTGGTTTTCCGTCATTCTTGAAATCAGCAGTGTTGACCATTTTTCCGTCCAACGTTTTCACCTGAACAGATGGAACTTTCTGATTTGGGCCATCGTCGAAACGAAATGCGAGTGTGACGAAAAGAAATGAGAAGAACAATAATGTTGATGAAATGCGTTTCATAAAATTGTATTAAAATGGAATGATATTAATAAAAGAACTGACGATCCTGATGCAAAATCCGAGCCAAAACCGACAGTTCTTTTATTGTTTTCTAATGTGTAATTTTAGTGAACAACCGATACTTTGCTTGTAAATATAGATGCACCAGCACGTACTGTGATGAAATACATTCCATTCGCAAGTTCAGTTCCATCAATAGAAATTACCTGTTTCCCAGCTGCTAATTCGCCATGATTTATTTTGCTAATTAGTTCACCTGTCAAAGAATAAATTTCAATCGCCACCTCTTGTGTATTTACCAAGTTCAGGTTAATTGTTGCGAATTGGTCAAATGGATTTGGAAGTACATCAATAGTATTAGATGTTGCAGTTTCCAAAATTCCAACTGAGCAAACTACATTGCTAATGTTGATGTCATCAACATAGATGTTGTTGCCGTAGCCGTTTATTCCTCGGAACATTACAAAAACCTGATTGTTTCCAGAATAGGAAGCAAGGTCAATACATTCTGCTCTCCATTGTGTTGCTGAGGGAGTAAAGGCACTAGTGGTAGCAGGAGCGGTAGCAAGTACTGCACCAGCTTTTGTCCACATCGAAACCCAAGTAGCACCGCAATTTGTAGAAACAAGGACTTCTAATGCATCAGAATAAGTGTTATTATAAATGGTATGAGCCACTTTAAAATTAATTGATGCATTGCTCATGTTTGTTAGGTCTATTGGTTCAATGATAAATTCATCAATTTCCCCAGCTGATCCATACGAATAACAATCATATTTCACTGAGCCCGAATTAGTACCGACTCTTTCCCAGCTTATGCCAGCATCAGCATTATTGAGTGCCCATCCAGCATAAGGGAATACTGTAGCGGAAAAATTATTTGTATAAGGAATTGCAGTACCAGCGCCAATGTTAACTGAAAAAGAAGCTGTCTGACTTGCATAACTGGTGTTGAATACAGGCGTTCCATTTGGATTTGCAGGCCATGCATTATAAGTATGCGACCCGGCTGTAGCAGTAAATGGAGCAATTGAAACAACTGTTGAAGCGCCAGGAGCAAGATTTCCTGTCCACGCATAAGTAACTGCAGCATTCATATCTAGCTGTGTCATAATATCACAAGAGGTAAGCGCAACACTGCCGTTGTTTTTTAAGGTAACTGTAGGATTATAGTTACCGGAGCAACTTGAACCAATACCCGCCAATGCAATTACTGAAGCGTCGTTTGCAAGTACAATAGGATTGTCGCCAGCAGCTTGCTGCACAGCTTTATTTCCATCGTCCTGAATCCAAGTTACAAAGTTGATTTGACTCTTGTCATAAATGTAATTTGGAACTGTCACTACGAAGTTCATAGTGGTGGTTTGAGCATTGGTCCAAGTTGAATTCAATAACGAACCTGCTGCACTTGGATACATTTTGCGCATCACATCATAAAAAACAGTTTCTCCGTTTGATCCGGGAGGAGTTGCAAAAGTTATAACCTTTTCTGTCATTCCCAAATGTAGTTTTAAGGCTCCACCTGAAGTATAGGATTGTGAAGCTGTCACTATAACTGTTACAAATGCAGAATCAAAATCACTTGACATGGTGTGCGTCACAGATAATGAAAAAGGCGATGGAACATTGTATTGTGTGTTGATAATATTTGTGGTCCAATTTGAAGGAGAACCAACGTAATTAGGGATGCTTACTGCTGCAACGCTGCCATCCATTGTGGCATAAGGCACTCCGTTAGTTGCATAATAGGTTACACGTGGGCCAACGTCTGATTGTGTTTGAACGTTCATAGGATCAACGCCTGGCCAATTGGTTTGGTATTTAATTGCCACCACTTTAGTTGGATTTGCTTGAAGCAAAGTGTTGAAAGCTGGATTCGCAGTTGCACAAGGCCCACACGATGCTTGCGTAAATTCTTCAGCTAAAACCATTCTTTGTGATTGCGCAAAAGCACCAATCGCAAAAGAAGAAGTCAATAATAATAAGTAAATCTTTTTCATATTCTTTAAGTTTTGATAGTTAATTGAATTGTTTTAATGTTTAATATGGCTAAGGTAGTTAGTAAATACAAACAGGCGATTTTTTTATTAATAGATTTAAAAAAAATAGTTGATAAAAGATTGATTTAACCGGTTTATGCCTTATTTTTGTAGAAGGTAATTACAAAGTTTTAATCGGTATTCAATTTTCTAACAAATAATATAATAAAATGAAAAAACACCTACTCGTCTTTGCTTTTGTTGGGATAAGCGGACTTCTTGCTGCTCAGTCAAGTTTCAATATCATCGATTTTAATGGTTCGGATGTTACCGGAACAACACAGACATATTGGATTGATCAAGATGTACAAGACGCAAAACATTACACATTTAACAATAATACAACTGGTAATATTGATGTAAAAGTTCGTAGGACGATTATTCAATTAAATACACCAACAGCAACAACTAATTTTTGTACAAATGTTAGTTGTTACCCGCCAAATATTAATATGTCAATCCTTTTCACAGTTAATGGGACAGGTGGATTTTTTGATTTGATATCTGACTATTTCCCTGATAGCACGGCAGGATTTGGACACGTACGTTATACTGTTCTAAATCAAAATGTACCTTCCGATTCTACAACTTTTGATATTATTTATAATTCTGCTCCTGTAGGTGTAAATGCTCCTAATTTTGCAAAGGCAAGTGTTTCAAATCCGGCACCGAATCCTGCTTCCTCAGTATTCGTAATTAATTACAAATTAGGTTCTACTACTAGTGTTGGCGCGAAAATGGTTGTTTATAATATGCTCGGTGATCGTGTTAAGGAACAAACAATTGAGGAAAATGATGGAACAATTAGAATGGATGTTTCAACATTCAATCAAGGAATTTATATCTGTTCACTTGAATCTGAAGGCAAAACTTTGGTAACACGCAGATTAGTTGTTACACATTAATTAGCTAAAAAAAATTATGAAACGCCTCTGCTATTTTGTAGGGGCGTTTTTATTTTCCAGAATGAAATTATAACGTTTGGAATTCGCCCTTAAGAAATTTTTTTACCAAAGGAGGAACACCATTTCCCGCTGTTTCTTTGATAAAAACTAAATTAGATATACCAGGATTATTTACTTCATTCGGATCAACTAAATAAACAGGACAATCATTTTGTGTTGAATGGACTAATCCTGCAGCTGGATAAACATTTAATGAGGTGCCAATGATCAGAAAAATATCGGCTTCAGCAGAAATTTCAGTAGCAAGATCCATTTCAGGAACCATTTCCCCGAACCAAACAATATGAGGTCTTAATTGAGAACCTTTTTCACATTTCTCACCTGCTTTTATCTCCCAACCTTTAATATCATAAACCAATTCAGGATTGAAAGTGCTTCTCGACTTACGAATTTCGCCATGCAAATGGAGCACTTTTTTTGATCCAGCACGTTCATGTAAATCGTCAATATTCTGAGTAATAATTTGAACGTCGAATTTTTTTTCCAACTCGACCAGTGCTGTATGAGCTGGATTTGGTTGTGCGGCCATAACTTGTTTTCTTCGCTGGTTATAAAATTCGAGCACCAAATTCTGGTTCCTTGCCCATGCTTCAGGAGTAGCTACGTCATTTATGTCATACTTTTCCCAAAGTCCACCACTTTCTCGGAAAGTACTGATTCCACTTTCAGCACTTATTCCAGCGCCAGTAAAAACAACTATTTTTTTGAATTTAGACATTTCTGAAATTGCGCTATAAAACGGCATAAAACTACCTTAAATCTGGGTTCTTGCTTTATTTTCAACTAAATCAATCATAATAACCTTAAAATCAGCAGTATTATAGTAAAAACCCTTTCCTTCTACTCCATGCAAAATTATTATCTTCGTTGTTCGGTTTTGCCGTTAAAAACGGTTCTATAAAGACCTCAAATTGATTATAAAGTATGGAAAAATTTAGAAAACAGGACGCCCTCGATTATCATTCACAAGGTCGCCCTGGAAAAATTGAGGTCATACCTACCAAGCCTTATTCATCTCAACGTGACCTAACGTTAGCCTATTCTCCGGGTGTTGCAGAGCCTTGTTTGGAGATTGAAAAAAATCCAGAGGACGCCTATAAATATACATCAAAAGGAAATCTTGTAGCTGTTATTTCTAATGGAACAGCTGTTCTTGGTTTAGGCAACATCGGACCCCTTGCCTCTAAACCAGTCATGGAGGGCAAAGGTTTATTGTTCAAAATCTACGCTGATATCGATGTTTTTGATATTGAAGTGGACACGGAGGATATTGAAATTTTTATTCAAACTGTTAAAGCGATTTCTCCCACCTTCGGTGGAATTAATTTGGAAGATATTAAAGCACCCGAGTGTTTTGAAATAGAAAGAAGATTGAAGGAGGAGTTGAATATTCCCTTAATGCACGATGACCAACACGGAACGGCCATTATATCTTCAGCAGCTTTAATTAATGCTGTTGAAATTGCAGGGAAAAAACTTGATAAAATTAAGGTAGTAGTTAACGGGGCGGGGGCTTCTGCAATTTCATGTACGCGCATGTATCTTGCAATTGGCGTTAAGAAAGAAAACATTCTAATGCTCGATTCGAAAGGCGTTATATCAACTGATCGAGACGATCTAGATGAAAGTAAATTGTTTTTTGCCGTAAAGCCCGATGGGAAAAAAACGTTAGCCGAAGCAATGAAAGGCGCCGATGTTTTTATTGGCCTCTCAAAGGGGAATATAGTAACTCAGGACATGATTCGTTCGCTGGCTAAAAACCCAATTGTTTTTGCCCTAGCAAATCCTGACCCTGAAATTCCTTATGAGGATGCGATGGCTGCACGTCCTGATATTATCATGGCTACTGGGCGTTCTGACCATCCAAATCAAGTGAATAATGTTTTAGGTTTTCCGTATATTTTTAGAGGCGCACTTGATGTTCGTGCAACAACTATTAATGAAGAAATGAAACTTGCTGCTGCATTTGCAATTGCAAATCTTACTAAAGAACCTGTGCCAGATGATGTGAGTCACGCTTATGACATCAGAAATTTAACTTTTGGACCAACCTATATTATACCGAAGCCAATTGATTCCCGTTTAATTTCTACTGTTGCACCTGCTGTTGCTAAAGCGGCTATTGAGTCGGGTGTGGCAAAAAAGACAATTACCGATTGGGATGCTTATGCTAATGAACTAAGTAATCGTATCGGTCGTGATAATAAATTGATGCGCGGTGTAGCGGCAAAGGCAAAACAAGATCCAAAGCGAATAGTTTTTGCAGAAGCCGATACCTATAAAATTCTGAAAGCGGCACAGGCTGCTCGTGAGGAAGGAATTGCAAAACCAATTTTACTTGGCGATGTTGCCAAAATTAATCGCCTAATTGAAGAGAATAATTTAGAGCTTGGTGATACACCAATTATTGACCCACGTGAGTTTTCACAGGAAGAGAATAGGATCAAGTTTGGGGAAATTCTTTTGCAAAAGCAAAAGCGAAGGGGCTTCACTCCTTACGAGGCAAAAAAAGTGATGACCGAGCGGAACTATTTCGGCGCAATGATGGTCGAAACCGGCATGGCAGATGGAATGATTTCTGGTTTAACAAGAAAATATGGTGTTCCGATAAAACCTGCTTTACAATGCATTGGTGTGCAGGAAGGTGTTAAAAGGGTAGCGGGTATGTACATTATGTCGACTCGACTAGGCAACTTTTTCTTTGCTGATACGACTATGAATGTAGAGCCCACAGCGCAGGAACTTGTGGATATTACGGTACTCACTGCACAGGCAATTAGGCAATTTAACATTGTGCCTAGAATTGCATTGTTGTCTTATTCAAATTTTGGTTCGGCCGAGGGTCCTACACCGAAAAAGGTAAGAGAAGCAGTTGAAATTTTGCATCGTGATTATCCAGGGTTAATTGTTGACGGCGATATGCAAGCAAATCTTGCAATGAATAATGAATTGTTAAAGGAACAATTCCCATTTAGTGAATTGGTTGACAAAAAGGTAAACACGTTAATTTTCCCGAACCTTGCAGCGGGAAACATTGCCTACAAACTAATGCAAGAAATGGGTGGGGCCGAGGCCATTGGGCCAGTTCTTATTGGATTAAAAAAGCCTGTTCATGTGCTGCAACTTGGTAGTTCTGTTAGTGAAATTGTAAACATGATAGCCATTGCTGTTGTTGATGCACAGTCTAAGCGGGCATAAAAAATAAATAGCATAAACGGCAAATTCCCATTTGATATTTTTATTTATGTACAATCATTTTGAAGGAAAAATAGCATTAAAAACACCTACCTATGCTGTCATAGATTGTGGCGGTGTTGGCTACCAATTCAACATTTCGCTTCATACGTTTTCTAAAATCCCCGATACTGGAATGTGTAAACTTTTTGCACATCTCTCTGTTAGGGAAGACGCATTAGTTCTTTTTGGATTTGCAGATGAGGAGGAACGTGAATTATTTAGGCATTTAATTTCTGTTTCCGGAGTTGGACCTAGCACTGCACGAATGATTCTTTCATCAATGAGTCCAGTTGAAATTATGCATGAAATTCATGTTGGTAATGTGGCCGCATTGAAATCAATAAAAGGGATTGGCGAAAAATCAGCACAACGAATTATTATTGATCTGAAAGATAAATTTACAATGGGCTCAAGCTCTTTGTCTTCTAATTTGCAATCAACAGACAATAAAATGCGCGATGAGGCGTTAGCCGCCTTGGTAATGCTTGGCTTTGCTAAAAATATTGCAGATAAAGCAGTAGAAAAAGCACTCAAGACTGAAGGGAATGCAGTGTCAGTAGAACATCTAATAAAACTGGCCTTAAAAAATCTTTGATAGAAAAATAATTTGAGACCGCTTCTAAAATATACACTGGTTGCCGCAGCTTCATGTTCATTACTTTCTGTTGTCATTCAGAGTGATGCGCGGGTTTCTAGTCATCGAGGACTTGTTGGAGGGAATGATAGTCCAGCTGATGGTGCCGATTCCTTACAATATCCTTTCGAAGATCAGTCGGGTCTTGACCCACTTTATTATACCAACAATGCACCTTTAAAATTAAAGGATCCCAATAATATTAAGACAACCGTTACTTATAATCCAGATTCCAGTACTTATGAAGTAACACAAAAAATTGGCAATAAATTAGATTACCGTGCACCCACTTATTTAACACAAGAAGAATACGAATATTACAGTTTAAAAAAATCAATCCGTGAGTATTGGAGGCAGCGAGAGCATGCGGAAAGTTTGACTCAAGATCGTGGAAATAAAAATTTGATTCCTCCAATTAAAATTAACAGTGAAAAGTTCGATCGAATTTTTGGAGGAGGAACAATTGATATTCGGCCACAAGGTTCTGCAGAATTAATTTTTGGAATTAATATTAACAAAACGAATAACCCTGCCTTACCTGAACGACAAAGGAGAATTTCCACTTTTGATTTTGATGAAAAAATTCAGCTTAATGTAATTGGAAAGATTGGAGAAAAATTAAAATTAACCACTAATTATAATACGGAATCAACTTTCGAGTGGGAGAATCAAATGAAATTAGAGTACACGGGCTTTGAGGATGAAATTATTAAAAAGATTGAAGCCGGAAATGTGAATTTTGGATTAAACACTTCCTTGATTACCGGGTCTCAATCTTTATTTGGTATTAAAACACAACTTCAATTTGGTCGCTTGACAGTAACCAGCGTCGCTTCGCAAGCAAGGGGAAAAAAATCGGAGATCAATGTTACCAAAGGAGCCCAGTTGAGCACGTTTGATGTAACTGCAGATAACTATGAGGCGAATAAACATTTTTTCCTTTCGCAATATTTTTACTCACACTATGACCTTGCCTTAGCAAATTTCCCAGCTGTTAATTCTGCTGTTAACATAACACGGATTGAAGTTTGGGTTACCAACCGAACAGGAGCTGTTGACAATACTCGAAACATTGTAGCACAGGCCGATTTGGGTGAAGCGGCAGCAGATTTAGAAGCGATAGGAACGAGTTTTATTTCTCAAGTACCAGGTGAAGCAGTCGTTCCTCATAATGGATTAAATGATTTGTATGACCAAGACACCTCATCATTTTCTTTATTGCGTGACATTAATACGCCACTGCAAACAACATTTGGGCCGCTTATTAGTGGATTTGGATATCAGCAAGCAGTAAATTACGAGCGTGTTGGCAATGCAAGAAAATTAGGGCCAACTGAATTTTCAATGAATCAACGCCTTGGTTATATTTCACTAAATCAGGCACTGAATTACGATGAAGTTCTTGCTGTAGCATACCAATACACAATCAACGGACTTACTTATCAGGTCGGCGAATTTTCTAATAATGGAATTTCGGGACAGGATGCAATCATTCTTAAATTGTTAAAGAGTACCAACAATGTTCCAATTGTATCTAACAATTCAATAGGTCAACAGCAGTATAAAGTTTGGAACTTGATGATGAAGAATATTTATAATGTGGGAGCATATCAAGTTAATCCTGCGAATTTTCAATTACAGGTTTGGTATAATAATCCATCTACAGGTACAGATATTCCATTTATTCCAGAAGGGATTATAAATGGAAAGCCACTGTTGCAGGTAATGAACTTGGATAAGTTAAACCAGCAATTACAAGCTTCGCCCGATGGGCAATTTGATTTTATTGACGGTGTAACAATTAATTCTGCTAATGGAAGAGTTATTTTTCCAATTGTAAAACCATTTGGTAAGCATTTGGAAGATGAATTGCAAAATGGAATTTTATATGTTAAGTATGGCTTTCCTCAAATTTACGATTCTACCAAAACGATTGCTCAGACAGTTTTTGCTGGAAAAAACAGATTTAAATTAAAAGGAACTTATCAATCGTCTTCTAATTCTGATATTTCTTTGAATGCTGTAAATATTCCTCCCGGGTCGGTTGTTGTTACTGCAGGTGGTGCACCATTGGTAGAAAACCAGGATTACACAGTTGATTATACTTTAGGTCGTGTGAAAATTATCAATGAGGGTATTCTTAATTCTGGAGTTCCAATTAAAATTTCATTGGAAAGTAATTCACTTTTTAACATTCAATCGAAAACACTTTTAGGAACTCACTTTGATTACCGAATAAATAAACAATTTAATATCGGAGCCACAGTTATGAATCTAACTGAACGACCGGTAACACAAAAAATAAATGTCGGTGAAGAGCCGATGAGTAATACTATTTACGGAACGGATATTAATTATTCTACCAACGCACCATTTCTTACACGCATTGTCGATCACATTCCATTCATTGATACAAAAGTGCCTTCGTCTATTTCTACTCAAGGAGAATTTGCTTATTTAAGGCCAGGCCACAATAAAGCCATTGGTAAAAACGGAAATTCTTACATCGACGACTTTGAAGGAACACAATCAGCCATAGATATTCGTTCTCCGCAAGGTTGGTCGCTGGCATCAGTTCCACAGGGGCAGGGTGGTCGTTTTCCAGAAGGCGGGCAGGACAGCATCGCATCGGGACTGAATCGTGCAAAGTTGTCGTGGTATGTTATTGATCCTTTATTTATGCGATCGGGAAATAGTATTACCCCACAATATTTTTTAGATAATCCAATTTTAATGTCTGACCATAGGTCTCGGGAAGTTTTGGAAACAGAAGTTTTTCCTAATAAACAACCGCCAAATGGTCAGCCAATGAATATTACAATGTTTGACCTTGCTTATTATCCAAGCGAAAGAGGTCCTTATAATTTTGATGTGAATCCAGTTAGTGGAATTTCGGCGGGCCTTGACTTAAATGGGAAATTAAATAATCCCGCATCTCGTTGGGGGGGAATTATGCGACGCGTAGAAACAAACGATTTTGTAACAGCCAACATTGAATACATACAATTTTGGATGATGGATCCTTTCAATGAAGACAATGGACCTTCTACTCAAAATACAACAGGCGAATTGGTTTTTAATCTTGGAAATATTTCTGAGGATGTATTAAAAGATTCACGCAATAGTTTTGAAAATGGGTTGCCTTCCGATGGAACTGCTACTGGGACAGACGATACGCCTTGGGGAAGAGTTCCGGTTTTGGCTTCTATTATTAATGCATTTGATAACGACGCCGATAAACGTGCAAAGCAAGATGTTGGTTTAGACGGATTAGGTGATACTGATGAGGCCAGTTATTTTACTTCGTACTTGAGTGCTATCGTAACAAATTTTGGAACGGGTTCAGGTGCTTATGCAAACGCACAAAAAGATCCCGCTGGAGATAATTACCATTACTACAGAGGAACTGATTATGATAATATTCAAAATTCTGTTTTGCAGCGTTACAAGATGTTCAATGGTCAAGATGGTAATTCAATTACGCAGGGTCAGACGAATGACGATGGATACAATGAAGATTATTCAACACAATCCACCACGCTTCCGAATCAAGAAGATATAAATCGTGACAACACACTTAGTGAAAATGAAAGTTATTATGAATACCGTGTTAAGCTAACACCGAACGAATTAAATTCCACCAACGTTGGAAACAATTATATAAGTGATTATTTTTCAACAACGAAACAAACACTCGACGGTCGAACTCGACCTGTTACTTGGTATCAATTTAAAATACCTGTTAAGAGCTATACAGCAAAAATTGGAAACATTGAAAATTTTAACTCCATTCGTTTTATTAGAATGTATTTTTTGGGAGTTGATAAACCAGTTGTCTGTCGCTTTGCTCGATTAGAGTTTGTGCGCAGCGATTGGAGAAAATACAGTTATTCGTTGCTTTCTCCAGGGGAATATATTTCCAATGATCAAAGTAATACGGACTTTGACCTTGCGGCTGTAAACATTGAGGAGAATGGAAATAAAATTCCAGTGAATTACATTTTGCCTCCAGGAATTACACGTGAGCAAAATGTTCAAAGCGCAAGTATTGTTCGATTGAATGAACAGTCTTTGTCAATGAAGGCATGTAATTTAGAAGATGGTGATTCGCGAGCAGCATTTAAGACATCTGCAAATCTTGATGTGCGGTCGTATAAAAAAATAAGGATGTTTGTTCATGCTGAGAACAAAGCAGGAAGCACCACTAGTTTGAATAGCGGAGACGTAAGCGCTTTTATCAGAATGGGAAGTGACCAGACAGACAATTATTATGAATATAGTATTCCGCTTAGTGTAACTGCTCCTGGATTATATTCTGAAAATGACGAGGCCGATCGTATAAAAGTGTGGCCAATAGAAAATAACCTAGAGCTTTCTTTCGAATTGTTGCAAGCTGTAAAGCAACAACGAAATATTGCACAGGCAAACGGAACTGTTTCACTTACGCAGGAATTTACAGTTGCGGATCCAAATTTTCCAGGCCGATTTGTAACCGTTAAGGGAAATCCTAATCTTTCTTCGATTAAAGTATTTATGCTCGGCGTTCGAAATCCTAAAAAAACGAGTTTAAATTCATCGGATGACGGTTTGTCAAAGTGCACGGAAATTTGGTTCAATGAATTACGTCTAACGGATTTTGATGAGTCCGGCGGATGGGCGGCAACAGCGCGTGTGAATGCGAAGCTTGCCGATTTTGCCGTTGTTAATATTTCTGGAAATATTATGACACCTGGATTTGGAAGTATTGAGAAAAAAATAAGTGAACGCTCTCGTGAAACTCAAAAGAACTATGATCTTTCAACACAGGTGGAGCTAGGAAAATTTTTCGGTGATAAAATAGGTATTCGCCTTCCTTTATTTTGGGGCTTTGGGGAAACGTTTATTACTCCTCAATTTAATCCACTTGATCCAGATATTTTACTTAGTCCTGTTTTGAGCAATGAAAATTTATCTAAAGTTGATCGCGATTCTATTCGAAGTGCAACAATTGATTATTCGAGACGAAAAAGTTTGAATTTTACAAACGTACACAAAGAGCGTGCTAAAGGAAAAACGACAACAAATTTTTGGGATTTAGAAAACTTTAGTTTAAGTTTTGCTTATACAGAGTTATATCGCCATAATGTAAATATTGAGTCCAGCATACTCAGGAATTATCGTTCTGGATTAACTTATACTTATAGTCCCAAGGCTAAACCATTCAAGCCATTTGAAAAATCGAAATGGGCAAAATCGAAATGGTTAACAATCATTAGGGAGTTTAATTTATCTCCAATGCCAACAATGTTAGGTTTTAGTTCTGACTTGAATCGTCAATACGGAGAAACTAAAAACAGAAATATCACTGGATACAGTGATGTGTTTACGCCAACTTATTTCAATAAAACTTTTGTATGGACAAGAAGTTATGATATGCGTTGGGATTTAACTAAAAATATAAAACTTGATTTTAGTGCTGATAATTTAGGAAATGTTTTAGAACCGATGGGGAAAATTGATACTGATGAAGAAAAAGATACGGTCTGGACAAACTTAAAAGGTTTAGGAACTACTACAAATTATCACCACATATCCAACCTGACATATAATATTCCAATTAATAAAATTCCATTATTTGATTGGATTACACCGACTGTTCGTTATTCTTCTGGATTTACATGGATGCGCGGATTAATGCCACCATTTGATACGTTAGGAAATACAGTAGGCAATAATGCGAAATGGGATTATACATTGCAATTGAATATGACAACAATGTATAATCATTCCAAGTATCTCAAAAAAATAAATTCAAAGAAACCTGGTCAACAACCTCCTGTAGTTAAATCCAGTGTTTTCAAAAAACCTCAGAACGCACAAGATTCACTACTGGCACAGCAAAGAAAAGATTCTTTGGATAGGGCGAATAATCAATATCAAATTGTAGAATACCTTGCACGTTTATTAATGAGTGTAAGGACAGTTACCGGCAGCTATTCCGTTAATTCAACAATGGCACTACCAGGATATAATCGCAACACACAGGTTCTTGGCTTTGATAAAAATTTCCAAGGACCAGGAGTAGGGTTTTTATTCGGGCAGCAAGATCATTTTGGCGATGGTAATGCTAGTTATCCTCAGTATGCAATTGAAAATGGCTGGTTGGTACAGACACAATCTATATATACTCCATTTACGCAGGGGACATCAAAAAATTTAACCTTGCGTTCTACACTTGAACCTTTCCCTGATGTTAAAATTGAGTTGACTGCTAATCGTACAATGTCACTTAACAATTCTCAGTTTATTCACTGGAATCCAACATCAGAATCGTTTGATTCATTATCTCATACACAAACGGGTGCTTTTAGTATGTCTATTATTGCTTGGCCTACTTCATTTATTAAAGACAATAAAATAGACCACACTTCTGCAACATTTATTCAGTTTATGAATAACCGCGCAGTTATTTCAAAACGTTTGGGTGATGCAAATCCAAATTCAACGAGCCAACTTCCAACAGGATTTTATGA
>NSIF01000033.1 GCA_002737665.1 Flavobacteriales bacterium
ATTTATTTATCATTTCAAGATAAAGATGAGGTGGTACATACTTTAATGGAGCAAGTCCTTTTGAAAGACCAAGCCGATTTTATTACAATAGCAAAAAATACATCCAACGTGGTTGAAGAAGTTTTTGTGATGATGAAAAAAATGAACGGTATTTTAAACACCATTAATCCAAATATTTTTTACGATTTAAAAAAATACCACCCGAAAACCTGGAGTTTATTTCATAAGTTTAGAATGGAATTTGTTGTTAATTGCGTGGTTGTTTCACTTGAAAAAGGGAAAAAAGACGGATTGGTCAGGTTGGATATAAATTCAAATATTCTAGCAAAATTAAGGGGGGAAGAAATTGAAATGGGTTTTAATCCTGCCGTTTTCCCAATTGATAAATTCAAAATTTTAGATGTACAAATTGCTCTTGTAGAACATTTTCTATATGGAATATGCACTTTAAAAGGACACAAATTAATTAATAAATACAAAAAAATAGTTGAAAAAATATAAATTGTTTTTTTGCAAAGGGAATTTAAAATAAAATTTTTAGCACAAGAAATAAGGAAATGAGAACAAACTTAAAAACATTACTTGCAATCGTACTAACTGGCATTATTGCAAATGCCAAAGCGCAACAAGTTGACACCTCGAGCTATTTTTTTAGTGTGCAGCAAAGTGTTGAATTTGCACTGAAGCACAATACAGCAATGCAAAATGTAATTCTTGATCAACAAATTGCAACCAACAAAATAAAAGAAATTATAGGCTCGGGGCTCCCACAAATAAATGGCTCCGGTCAGCTACAACAGTTTATTGAAATTCCTACATCACAACTACCGGGGGAAATTTTTGGGGGGCCTGCTGGAACTTTTATACCAGTAAAATTTGGAGTTCCCTACACTGCGTCTGCTGGATTTTCAATTACGCAATTAGCTTTTAGTGGAAGCTATTTAATTGCTATTCAAGGAACAAAAATTTATAACGAAATTGCTAAAAAAAATATAGAACGTACACAATTAGAAACATCGACTGAAGTCACAAAAGCATATTACACCGTTTTAGTGAACAATGAAAAGAAAAAATTACTTGCAATCAACTTAGATCGAATTAAGAAAATTGTGGATGACACAAAAGCTTTAAATTTAAATGGATTCGTTGAAAAAATTGATGTGGACAGAATTACTGTTACCTATAATAACCTCAGCACTGAATTTGGTAATATCAGTAGGCTGCTTGACCTTTCCACCGTGTTGCTCAAATATAAAATGGGCATGGATCAAATTTCAACGTTGACGCTTACTGATAAAATTGAAAATTTGGGTATAACAACAGGCATAGCAGAAAACGCAAAATTTGATTATTCAAGGCGAGTTGAAATTCAGCTTTATGAGCTAGCGATCACAGGCAGAAAATTAATGTTAAAGGCCGATCGTTTTGGCTATATGCCAACAGTAGCCTTTTTTGGCTCAGCTACAGCACAAGCGCAACGCACTAAACCTAACTTCTTCGAGGCAAAAGCACCTTGGTATCCAGCGGCAATAGTTGGGCTACAAATTAATGTACCCATTTTCGATGGGCTACAAAAAAACTACAAAATTCAAAGTGATAAAATTGAGCTGTTAAAGTCTGAAAACGATTTGTTGTTTATGCAACGCACAATAGATATGCAACAAATGGTAACAAAAGTAAATTTACAAAACAGTTCAGCATCACTTCAATCTCAAAAAGACAACATGACCTTAGCTCAAAGTGTTTTTGATGTTGCAAAAACAAAATATGAACAGGGGTTTAGTTCAAATTTAGAAGTAATCAATGCGCAAACTGCATTGAAAGAAGCGCAAACAAATTATTTTAATGCATTGTATGACACCGTAATTGCAAAGGTAGAATATGATAAATCAATAGGGTCTTTTATTAAATAAATTAGTTATAAGAATCACAATACAAATAGTATGAAAAAATCAATTGTTCTAATCAGTCTTACTGCTTTAATTACATATTCTTGCAACAAACAAAAAGAAGGTGATAATCTTAAAGAAAATCTGAAATCCAAAATTGAAGAATTCGAAAAACTTCGAAAAGAAATTACAGAAATCAAAATAGAAATTGCTAAAAATGATCCCGCACAAATGGACCGAGGAAAAGCCGTAGCAATTGTGGCACTTGGATTATCATCGTTTAATCATAGCATCGATATTCAAGGGAAAGTAGAGGCTGATGAAAGTGTAACTATTAGCCCAACTTTTCCAGGTTTAGTTACAAGTGTTTTTGTGACTTCAGGCGATAGAGTAAAAGCGGGACAAGTGCTTGCTCAAATAGATATCAGTCCGATGAAACAACAATTAGAAGCGCTCAAGCTTCAACGCGACTTACTCGAAGATATTTATAATAGACAGAAAAAATTATGGGATTTAAAAATTGGAACAGAAATACAATTTCTACAATCGAAGACACAGTATGAGGCAACTGAAAAGCAAGTTACTGGTTTGCAACTCCAAATTAGTATGGCAAGTTTAAAAGCTCCTATGGATGGTGTTGTTGATGCTGTACACATGAAGGCAGGTGAAATTGCTGTTGCGGGTTTTTCATCTATTGTTGTCGTTAACACATCAAAACTCCGTGTTAAGGCTGAAGTTTCTGAAGGATATGTTACAAAGGTTAGAAATGGAAATCCTGTTACGCTTGTTTTTCCTGATGCAAACAAAACTTTAAATTCCAAAATCTCCTATGCAGGAAGAATTATTAATAATTTAAATCGAACATTTAACGTAGAAGTGGCGCTCGCTTCAAATGAACCTGATGTTGTTCCAAATATGATTGTGATCGTAAAAATCAATGATTACACTAATGATTCCGCAATTGTAATTCCGATGAGCGCTATCCAACAAAATTCCGAAGGGAAAACTTTTGTATTCATCGCCGATAAAAATAAAGATGGAAAATTGATAGCTAAAAAACAATCCGTTAGTTATACTAATAGCTATAATGGATTGGTGGAAATTTCAGCAGGACTTAATAGTGGTTCGCAACTGATTACAGACGGAAGTTCCGATCTTAACGAAGGGGATATTGTTTCTGCCAAATAAATTATTAACCAGACTCACCGATTTACAATTGTTATATGTTAGATAAAATAAAAGAATTTAAACCTACAAGTTGGTCCATTAACAATAGGACAACCATCTTTATTCTCACTGTATTTCTTGCGCTTGCGGGTTATAAATATTACACTAAACTTCCGAAAGAAGCATTTCCGGAAGTCAAGGTTCCAACAATATATATTTTAACTTTTTACTATGGCACTTCTCCAACTGACATGGAAAATCTTGTTGCAAAACCACTTGAAAAACAAATGAAATCTCTTTCTGGTGTAAAAAAAATAACAAGTAATTCTCAACAAGATTTTTGCAATATAGTTATCGAATTCAACACAAATGTAAAATCTGAACTCGCACTCCAACAAGTAAAAGATGCTATTGACAAAGCCAAAAAAGACTTGCCCCAGAAACTTGACCAAGGACCAAACGCACAAGCGATTAATTTTTCCGACTTCCCCATAATGAATGTAAATATTGCTGGCGAAGATTTAAAAAAAATAAAAATTGTTGCCGATAATGTAAAAGACCAAGTTGAGTCTTTGAAAGAAATTACTAGAGTAGATATGATTGGGGCGCTTAATCGCGAAATTCAAGTTGATGTTGATATGTATAAAATGCAATCTGCACAACTTACACTTGGGGATATACAACGTGCTATTCAATTTGAAAACATGAGCATGACTGCAGGTCAAGTTACAACGGATGGATTAAAGCGTACGCTCAGTATTAAAAATGAGTTTAAAACCGTTGATGAGCTAAGGCACATTATCATAGGATCGCAAGCAGGAGCAAAAGTTTACCTTGAAAACGTGGCTGATATTACAGACGGAACAAAGGAAAAAGATAGCTACGCCCGCTTAGATGGTAAAGATGTAATCACACTTAACGTCGTAAAACGATCTGGAGAAAATCTAATTGACGCTTCCGATAAAATCAATGCTATTATTAAAGGCATGCAAAAGTCGAAAGCAATTCCAAGTGATATAACAGTTACAGTCACGGGCGACCAATCAGACAAAACTCGGACGACACTTCACGATTTAATTAACACTATTATTATTGGATTTATTCTAGTCATTTTAGTGCTCATGTTTTTTATGGGTGCCACCAATTCATTCTTCGTCGCGTTATCTGTTCCGTTGTCTATGGCCGTTGCATTCATGGTGCTTAATGCTATGGGATGGTCAATGAACATGATTGTACTTTTCGCATTTTTACTTGCACTTGGAATTGTTGTAGATGATGCGATTGTTGTAATAGAAAACACACACCGTATCTTTTTAGAAAACCAAGGAATAGGAATTATAAAAGCTGCAAAACTGGCTGCAGGTGAGGTTTTTCTCCCAGTACTTTCTGGAACACTAACAACACTTGCTCCATTTATTCCACTTGCATTTTGGGACGGTATCATTGGTCAATTTATGATTTACCTTCCAATTACAATGATTATTACATTGCTCGCATCGCTTTTAGTTGCATACATTATCAATCCAGTTTTTGCTGCTGCATTCATGCGTCATTACAAATCATCCTCAGCAAAAAATAAACAATGGCCACGTTGGTTAAAGGGATTATCAATAGTTACTTTGTTAGTTGCTGCACTCGGCTACCTATTAGGCTATACTGGATTCAGCAATTTAATTATTGTTTTATTTTTACTTGTGTTAATACACCACTATGTTTTACGTACATGGATATTTAATTTTCAGGAAAAATTATGGCCGAGATTCAGGAATTGGTATGGAAGAAAACTAGTATGGTCTATTGAGCACCCAAAAACAATTCTATCATCAACTATTTTATTGTTTGTCTTATCTTTTATTCTTCTCGGCGTGCGTAAACCAAAAGTTGAGTTTTTCCCAATTTCAGACCCTAATTTTATTTATACTTATATCCAATTACCTGTAGGAACAGATACGAAGGTAACTGACAACGTAGCGAAAGAAGTAGAAGCTCGAATTAAAAAAGTACTTGCACAAGACTCAACTATAGTCACTTCAATCATTACAAACGTTGCAGTAGGCGCCGGAGATCCTCGAGCTAATGATCTTTCTGTACAAACAAACAAAGCAAAAATAACTGTTGCGTTTAAGCAGTTTTCTGAGCGGAATGGCAAATCTACGCGCGAAGTACTTGAAAAAGTGCAGCAGTCATTTGCAGTAAATAAAATTCCTCGTACAGATATTGTCGTTGAGCAAGAAGCTAGTGGACCTCCAGTGGCAAAACCAATCAGTATTGAAATTATAGGAGAGAATTTAGAGGATTTGATTTCGGTTGACAGTACACTCAAAAACTATTTGGAGTTAGCTGCGAACAAGATCGCCGGGGTTGAAAAATTAAAAACCGATGTAGTCGCAAGTAAGCCAGAAATTGTTTTCACCATTAATAGAGAGCGAGCAAATCGCGAAGGAATTTCTACCGGGCAAATTGGTAATGAATTAAGATGTGGGCTATTTGGCATTGAGGCCTCTAAATTTAGAGATCTAAAAGATGAATACCCAATCATGGTACGATACAAAGAAAGCCAACGAGAAGATTTAAATGCACTCAACAATTTAAAAATAACATATAGAGATATGAATATGGGTGGATTAATTAGAAATGTTCCATTGTCTTCTTTTGCTGATATTCAATATGCCGTAAGCTATGGCGGAATAAAACGAAAAGCACAGAAACGAATAATTACTATTGAATCAAATGTACTTTCAGGGTTTAATCCTAACGAAGTTGCCGATCAAGTTCGGGCGCAAGTAGATTACTGGAAACTTCAAAACTTACCTCCTGGAGTTGAAGTGAAAATGGGTGGCCAAAAAGAAGAACAAGACGCAACAGCTTCGTTTCTTAGTGGTGCGCTGCTAACATCTATCGGACTAATTGTTCTTATCTTAATCTTACAATTTAATTCTATCGGAAAAACAATTATTATTCTAAGTGAAGTTTTATTTAGTGTAATTGGTGTATTTCTTGGGCTTGCTATTTTTGGTATGAATGTGTCGATTGTAATGACTGGAATTGGAATTGTAGCGCTTGCTGGAATTGTGGTAAGGAATGGGATTTTAATTGTCGAATTTATTGATATTCTAAAAGAACGTGGCTTGGAAACAAAAGCCGCAATCATTGAAGCAGGAAAAACACGTATGACTCCAGTACTTTTAACTGCCACTGCAACAATACTTGGATTAATACCACTGGCAATTGGTTTAAATATCGACTTCCAAACCTTGTTTACCAATTTTAATCCTCATATATATTTCGGAGGAGATAGCGTTGCATTTTGGGGACCACTTTCATGGACTATGATTTATGGTTTAAGTTTTGCAACTATTTTAACGCTAGTAGTACTCCCTGTTATGTACCTGGTTTCGGAAAACATTGGGAATAAAATAAGGATACTAATCGGGAAAAAGCCAAAAGAAGAAAAACAATTTTAATTTTTTCTTTTTGAATAAACATGTATTTAAACTATTGATAGATTTGGTTTTATGATATCTTATTCAAATTCATGCACTAAAGAGATGTTCGTTTTATTCTTATATTTGTTCTACATTTCAAATGATTAAAAATTCTAAATCTTCAGAATTCCAGGCTGGCAAATTGCTCGACAAGATCAATCTGCCTTCCGATTTACGCTTACTTAGAGAAGATCAGTTACCCGAAGTTTCCAAAGAATTAAGACAATACATAATTGACCTCGTATCTAAAAAAGGTGGGCACTTCGGCGCAAGCTTGGGAGTCGTTGAATTAACGGTAGCACTACATTACGTTTTTAACACGCCTTATGACCAACTTGTTTGGGATGTGGGTCACCAAGCATACGGCCATAAAATTCTTACCGGTCGCAGAAAAATTTTTCATACCAACCGAATTTACAAAGGAATCTCCGGATTTCCCAAACGTAGCGAAAGCGAATACGACACGTTCGGAGTAGGGCATTCATCCACCTCTATTTCTGCGGCACTTGGAATGGCCGTTGCCGCTAATCGTAAAGAAGAAAATCGTCAAGTAGTTGCTATCATTGGAGATGGTGCAATGACAGCTGGTTTAGCCTTTGAAGGATTAAACCACGGCGGAACAGAGAAAAGTAATTTATTGGTTGTGTTAAACGACAACTGTATGAGTATAGACCCAAATGTCGGTGCTCTGAAAGAATATTTAAATGACATCACCACATCCCATACCTACAATAAAGTAAAAGATGAACTTTGGAAACTGCTCGGTAAAATTTCAAAATTCGGTCCTGATGCACAGCATATTGCTTCTAAGGTTAGCGACACTTTAAAAACAGCTCTATTAAAACAAAGCAATCTTTTCGAATCCTTACAATTTCGTTATTTTGGACCTATCGACGGGCACGATGTTGATCGCTTAGTAAAAGTATTGAAAGACTTGAAAGATATTCCCGGCCCAAAAATTCTTCATGTGTTAACTAGAAAAGGCAAAGGATTTAAGTTTTCTGAAGAAGGAAATCCAACTTTATGGCACGCACCTGGGTTGTTTGATAAAACAACTGGTAAAATTATTAAAGCTGTTTCTACAGAGCCGCAAGCGCCAAAATACCAAGACGTTTTCGGAAACACTTTAGTCGAACTGGCAGAATTAAATCTAAAAATCATGGGCATTACTCCTGCTATGCCTTCAGGTTCTTCGCTCAATATCATGATGAAGGCCATGCCCAACAGAGCTATCGATGTAGGAATTGCGGAACAACATGCAGTCACTTTTTCTGCAGGACTTGCTACGCAAGGCATGGTTCCATTCTGTAATATTTATTCTTCCTTCATGCAACGCGCCTACGATCAAGTGGTGCATGATGTAGCCCTACAAAATCTGCATGTTGTGTTTTGCTTAGATCGTGGTGGTTTAGCGGGTGCCGATGGCCCAACACACCATGGCGCATTTGACTTAGCGTATTTCCGGTGCATTCCGAATATGGTTGTAAGCGCTCCAATGAACGAATCTGAATTGCGTAATTTAATGTTCACTGCTCAACTAGAAAAAAACGCTTTTCCATTTTCTATTCGATATCCACGCGGACAAGGTGTAATGCCAGATTGGAAAACTCCTTTTGAAGAAATCACAGTCGGCACTGGAAGAAAAATCCGTGATGGAAAAAATATTGCTATTCTTTCGATAGGACACCCTGGTAATTTTGTTGTTGAAGCTTGTGACAAATTAAAAATGGATGGTTTGTCCGCAGCGCATTACGACATGCGTTTTGTAAAACCAATTGACAAAGAAATGCTTCATGAAGTTTTTTCTAAATTCGACAAAGTAATAACAGTAGAAGATGGCTGCATTCAAGGTGGGTTTGGTTCTGCTGTTATTGAATTCATGGTAGACCATAATTACAAAGCAGAGGTAAAACGATTGGGCATTCCTGATAAATGGATTGAACACGGTGAGCAAGGAGAATTATGGAATGAGTGTGGCTTTGATGCGAATGCTATTGTGGAGCAAGCGAAGAAGATGGTGCTTCAAACGCTTTTGGTAGAGTAACGAAGAATTCCTCAATAGAAAATTTTCAAAACCCTAATCGTTAAAACATTAAAACGCCAGAAGTTTTTATTGTTGGTACGTTAAATTAAAATACAAAAAAATAATTATTGTAATTACATCAACAAAAAAGGACTGCAAAACAGTCCTTTTAAAAATTCTATTAAATCCTGTTTATGTTCAAACTGTTGACAGTAAGAGAAATTACAACTTTGCTTTCACCTCCACCATTTCATATCCTTCTATGATATCGCCTGTTTCAATGTTATCATATTTGTCAATGTTTAATCCACATTCGTATCCAGATGTAACTTCTTTAACATCGTCTTTAAAGCGCTTAAGCGACCCAAGCGTTCCATCGTGCAACACAATTCCATTTCTAATGATTCGGATTTTCGTATGTCTAGTTATTTTTCCGTCCGTAACATAAGCGCCAGCCACAGTTCCCACTTTTGTAATTTTAAATACTTCGCGTACTTCTACATTACAGCTAATTTTTTCTACAAATTCCGGAGCTAACATTCCTTGCATCGCAGCTTTAATTTCATCAATTGCTTTGTAAATGACAGCATATAGACGGATGTCAATTTGTTCAGTCTCTGCTAATTTTTTTGCATTAACAGAAGGACGAACTTGGAATCCAATAATAATTGCGTTCGATGCGGATGCAAGAAGTACATCCGATTCAGAAATTGCACCTACTGATTTATGAATAATTCGAATCTGTATTTTTTCAGTTGACAACTTCAACAAGGAATCAGCAAGCGCTTCAATAGAACCGTCCACATCTCCTTTAACAATAACGTTAAGTTCTTGGAAGTCTCCAATTGCAAGACGACGTCCAATCTCATCAAGTGTAATATGCTTTGTAGTCCGAATCGATTGCTCACGTTGTAATTGTAAACGACGTGTTGCAATATCACGAGCCTCGCGCTCGTCTGCCATGATATTAAATTTATCGCCGGCTTGAGGCGCGCCACTTAATCCAAGAATCTGAACCGGATATGCTGGACCAGCTGCTGCAATATCACCACCGCGTTCGTTATGCATAGCTTTCACACGGCCACTGTAACATCCTGCAAGCACAATATCTCCAACACGCATGGTCCCATTTGCTACAAGCACAGTGGCTGTAAATCCACGACCTTTATCAAGAGTAGATTCAATGATTGTACCTGTTGCTCGTTTATTTGGATTTGCTTTTAATTGTAACATTTCGGCTTCCAATAAAACTTTTTCAAGAAGAACTTCAATGCCCACTCCATTCTTTGCAGAGATTTCCTGACATTGAAATTTACCGCCCCACTCCTCTACGAGAATATTCATTGCAGAAAGCGCTTCGCGTATTTTATCTGGATTTGCTCCTGGCTTATCAATTTTATTAATTGCAAACACTAGCGGAACTCCAGCAGCTTGTGCATGGTTGATTGCCTCAATAGTTTGTGGCATTACACTATCATCTGCAGCCACAACAATGATTGCAATATCTGTTACTTGCGCACCACGAGCACGCATAGCGGTAAACGCTTCGTGACCGGGAGTGTCAAGGAATGTAATGTGTCTGCCGTTTTCTAACTGAACATTATAAGCCCCGATATGCTGCGTAATTCCACCAGACTCTCCGGCTATAACATTGGCTTTACGAACGTAATCAAGCAATGATGTTTTTCCATGATCTACGTGACCCATCACTGTTACAATTGGGTAACGATCAACAAGATCTTCTAGCTTATCTTCTTCTTCAATAATTGACTCTTGTACTTCAACACTTACAAACTCAACTTTAAATCCAAACTCCTCAGCAAGTATTGCAATTGTCTCCGCATCGAGTCGTTGGTTAATCGAAACAAAAAGTCCGATTGTCATACACGTAGAAATAATCTGCGTGACGGGAACGTCCATCATTGTTGCCAATTGATTCGCAGTAACAAACTCTGTTACTTTAAGAATACCCTTTTCTATTTCTTTATCTGCGGCTTCTTTTTCTATTCGTTGTGAAACTTGTTCGCGTTTATCACGACGGTATTTGGAAGCTTTTGATTTTCCTTGTCCGCTTAAACGAGCAAGTGTTTCCTTAATTTGTTTTTGTACTTGCTCTTCCGTCAATTCTGCTTTAGGAGCGCGAGGCGTAGCAACTAATTTTCTATTCCCTGCTATATGGCCACCCCCTGCGTTGGGCGGTCTACCTGCTCCACCTGGTGCTGATCCTGTATTCGGTCCACGATTTGCTCCAGCAGCATTATTTGCATTGTTCCCTTCTTTACGAATACGACGACGTTTTCTTTTCTTTTCTGCTTCAAATTCAGACGAAGAAGAGGCAACCGGTTTTTTCTTTTCTTCTTTAACTGGCAATTCAATTTTGCCCATGATCTTGGGACCTTCAAGCTTTGATACGGTCCTACGAAAAAGAATTTCTTCTGTTGGTTCAGTAGCGATCTTCTCTGTTGTTTCATTTACAACCGGAGCATCTGTTAGGACAGGAGTTTCAATTGGTGCTGCAACAGGGACTTCAGAAATAATTTCTTTTTCTACTTTCTTTTTCGTTCCCGTTTTTTTTGCGGGCGCTGGTTCAGTAGGTTCTGCTTTTGTTTTTTTTGCTTTCGACTTTGGCTCCTCTAAATCAATTTTAGCAACAACCTTTATATTTACTTTTGAAACAACTTTTACCCTTTCAACTTCCTCTTCTTTTTTAGGTTTCTCTTTAGCAACAGGTGTCCGTTTTGAAGTGGTGGAATTCATGTCCTTGATGAGAACCTCTTCCTGATCGCGCTCGTCTGCGCGTTGTTGCGCTTTTGTACCAAGCTCAGTATTAATTTCTACCGACTCTTTTTTATTCCTTGTATTAAGTCCTACAAGTTTGGACTCTTCTTTTTCTTCGCGGTCTTGTGCAAATTCCTTTACAAGCAAGCTATACTGCTCATCCGAAATTTTCCCATTAGGATTACGGTCCGTTTTGAGACCTTTCTCTTCGAGATAATCCCAAATTCGAACAAGGGATACATTAAATTCACCCTTTACTTTTCCTATTCGGATTTTATTTTCTGATTCTGCCATATACTGCTCGCCTCCTGGGCTAAGCTTTTACAAAGTTCGGAATTCCTTTAACAATTTAGAATTTCCGTAAAAATAAGGTTTATTCAAATTCAGTGCGAAGAATACGCTTCACTTCTTTTACCGTTTCCTCTTCAAGATCTGTACGTTTAACAAGTTCTTCATCGCTTAATTCAAGTACCGATTTCGCTGTGTCACAACCAACGGATTTAAACTCATCAATAATCCATTGTTCAATTTCATCCGAAAATTCATCAAGCGTAACATCCTCTGCATCTTCATCGGTATCACGATACACATCAATTTCATAGCCTGTTAATCGACCAGCAAGACGAATATTATGACCACCCTTGCCAATTGCTAAAGAAACTTGGTCAGGCTTAAGATAAACTTCTGCACGTTTATTTTCTTCATCTAATTTGACAGAGGTGATTTTTGCTGGACTCAATGCACGAGCAATAAGAAGTGAAGAATTTGCTGTATAATTTATAACATCAATATTTTCATTCTTCAATTCGCGAACGATGCCATGAATACGAGACCCTTTCATTCCAACACATGCACCAACAGGATCAATGCGATCATCATAAGATTCTACGGCAACCTTAGCGCGTTCACCTGGTTCACGAACAATTTTCTTAACAGTAATAAGTCCATCGTAAATTTCAGGTACTTCCATTTCGAATAATTTCTCAAGAAATGAAGGTGCCGTTCTTGACAAAATAATTACAGGTGCGTTGTTTCGCATATCTACTTTCAAAACAACAGCACGAACCGCATCTCCTTTTTTGAAAAAGTCTCCTGGAATTTGCTCCGTCTTTGTAAGAATTAATTCATTCCCTTCGTCGTCCAAAATAAGTGTTTCTTTTTTCCAAACTTGGTAAACTTCACCTGTAATCACATCGCCAACGCGCTCTTTATATTTTCGATACAAGGCATCTTTTTCAAGATCCAACACACGAGAAACAAGATTTTGACGAATTGCAAGCACTGCGCGACGGCCGAAATCATCTAATAGAATACGATCTGTTACTTGTTCGCCAATTTCAAAATCGGGTTCCACTTTTTTAGCACTGGTAAGACTGATGTGTTTGTTTTCATCATAATCAAAGCTATCGTCGGCGAATTCATCGTCAACAATTTCTCTGTTTCTCCAAATCTCAAGGTCTCCTCGCTCTGGGTTAACAATAAAATCAAAGTTTTCGTCGCTTGTGTATTTCTTACGAATCATACTTCGGAAAACATCTTCCAAAATACTCATAAGCATTGCCCGGTCTATGTTTTTTGTCTCTTTGAATTCCGAAAAGGATTCGATGAGGTTGAGGTTTTCCATTTTTATCGATTATAATTCGTTACTATTTTAATTAAAATTTTATAATAATTCTTGTCTCTTTTATTTGTGAGAAAATCAAATTTGACTTTTTTAAAACTAATTGTTTCCCCTTTTTCCCTTCAACATTTTCTTTTGTTTGTTGCTCCAAATAAATTCCATTTGGATTAACTTCCAATAACTTTCCCTCTACTTTTTGGCCGTCAGCCAACTTTACCTCCACAGCTTTACCCATGTACTTTTGGTATTGTTGCAAAACTTTAAACGGTTGATCAAGACCTGGCGAGGACACCTCCAACTCAAAGTTTTCAGTTTCCAGCTCCAATTGACTCTCAATCCAACGACTCATTCCAACACATTCCTGAATTGAAATCCCATTTAAATTGTCAATAGTTACACGAATCATATTAGTCGAACTAACAGTAACATCTACGAGATAATTTTCTCCCTCCGAGAGTCTATTTTGAACTATTTCGCGTATGTAATTTATGCTAATCATGACAAAAAAACAGGGGACTATTCGTCCCCTAATCTGATCCATTTTCTATAACAGGAGGCAAATGTAAGTTAAAAGAAAATTATAACCAATTAAAATAACCAAAACCTTTTGGGCTTAAATTTCGTATCTATTAAATAATTTTAACTACATTTAACAAAATGTGTTGATATTATCAAAAAAATCAAGCGAATAGTACTTTAAAAGCATCAAAGTCAGATATTTATGTTTACCAAAGCTAATTTTAAAGTTTTACAGGGCAAAGCCGCTGCTTTTATACTTTTAGTATTCGCTTTAGTGCTTTGTCAATCTGTCCGTGCTGCGGAAACCACTGAAGTGGAGAACAGTGGGGGAACAACCATTTGGGAAATTCTTGGTTATATAGGAATGGTTTTGGGAGTGGTTCTCTTGGCTTGGTTTATTGGTGCGGCGCAAAGCAAAGATTCTACAAAAAACATAAACTCAGGTGTTTCTCATAGACGTCACAAACATTTTGAACACCCTAATGATCCTCACTTCAGAAAGTTGAAAAAGAAAACCCGCTAAAAATAAAGTTTTAGTTTATTTTTTTTCCATTCCGATACTTTATTTCAGAAATCATATTCCCTTTTAAGTCATAATAAATCCATGTTCCGGTTGCTTTACTAATTGTCCTGGATTTATATACTTTTTTACCATTTTCTTTTGTAAACAAATATTCCTGCTCTTTTACAATTTTGTTATGCGTTTCACTTTGTTTTTTTGTACTCTCATAAAAATTAACTGTTTTACCTGAAAGCTTACCCAATTTATAATTTGTTTCTGTTTTTAATGCTCCTGTTTCATAATAATAAAGCCAGTGGCCGTTTGCTTTATCGAGGTGATAAGAGCCCTTTTCGTCAATGTAACCGGTTTCATTATATACAATCCATTTCCCTTCTTTTAATCCCTTTTTAAATTTTCCTAACTGATGTACTTTTCCATTGGTCCACCAAAATTGCCATTTACCATCTTTCATTCCCCCCAAAAAACTTCCTTTGTAATTAGGTTTCCCTGTTTCATAAAACCCTGTCCATTCGCCAACCATTTGCCCTAATTCAAATGCTCCCTGATCTTTTAGCTGGCCATTTTCATACCAAGAAGACCATGGACCGTTTTCTTTATTATCAATATAAATTCCCTCCTGAACCTTTTGTCCTTTTTCAAAATAAAAATTCCAAAAACCATTTTTCATTCCATTCTTAAATTCGCCAGTTTTATACAACTGCGCGTTGGGATACCAAAAAGACCAAATACTATCTTCCTTATCGAATTTGTACCAGCCATCCATTTGCTTTTGCTGGCTATCAACAAACCAATATTGCCAGTGACCCGTTCTTTTATCATCAAGAAAATATCCTTGCATTTCAACAGACGAATCTTTTTTATACCAAAACCATAACCCTGTTTTCTGATCGTTTAAATACGCACCCTCAAAAGATTTTTTTCCGTTCTCATAATAATGACAAGACGGTCCGTTTTTTTTGCCCAATTTAAAATCTTCTCTAAAATCTAATTTTCCAGTAATGGTAAGGAAAACCCATGTGCTATCTTTTAATCCCCCGCGATAAATCCCTTCACCAAGTTTGTTTCCATTGTCATAAGTTAAAAGCATTTTACCATAGCCATTTTTAATTACTTGCATGCCATCCTCCGACCATAGATTCCACAAATATTCTATCCCTTCTTTGTATTCGATGTCTCTAAGTTGTTTTCCGTTTTTATAAAACTCTATCCAGCTGCCAACTTTTTCGCCTTTGTTATATGCACCAACAGATTTCTTATTTCCATTGGTATACCACTCATTAAAAGTACCATGAAGGGTGTCATTCACAAAGTACCCATCACTCGCAAAACCGCCACTTTCTTGCCAGTATTGGAAACGTCCGTTTTTTTGGGAAGTCCATTGATTCTTTTTAAACTGAATTTGGTAATTTTCAATACTCTTCATCTTCCCATTTTCAAAATAACTTACCCAAGTACTATCTGCAAGATTTTCCACAAATTTACCTGTCATAAATTTATTGCCATTCTTATACCAATAATTCGCTTTGCCACTTTTACGTCCCTGAAAATAACTTTCAGTAGCTTTTTTATTCCCGTCGTTAAAATAAAACGTCCAAATACTATCTTGCTTGCCATCTTTATAACGACCTGTGCGATCAAGCGTCTCTTCCTTAAAATAATAATAACATACCCCTTCGAGTTTACCATTAACAGTATACTCTACGCTTTTTTTCTTCTTCTTCGCCGAATCCCAAAACTCTTCTTTAAGAACTGCGCGTTGCTTGGGAGGCGTGTTATTGATTTGCGCAAAAGAACTTACACAAAGGAGAAAAAAGAAAAGGAGGCACAATGGTTTCATACTATTATTTAGGAGATACATTTCGTTTGAGATTCAAAATTATTATAAAAACTCGATCATCAATAAGAAACAAAGCAAGAGATATTAACTATTGAAAATATCCTATGGCAGGTACAAGGCATTTGTCATATTTTTTAAAATACCAAAGGATGTTGGCAAAAATAAATTGATTCCTGTTTTACAACAAAAGAATTTAACTTTGTTTACTCCAAAATTATTTTGTGTCGGAAAATCGCAGAAATTATCTTCTTCTACATCTTATCGTATTCATTTGGGGCTGGACAGCTATCCTCGGAAAAACAATAACACTCCCTGCTGTAAAATTAGTATGGCTTCGACTTCCAATTGCCTTGATTGGGATAATCATTTACCTTCTTATCCGAAAAAAACCGATTGGCGCAGCACCCAAAAACACTTTTAAATATCTTGCAATAGGATTAATCGTTGCGCTTCATTGGATTTGTTTTTACAGCGCTATAAAAGAAAGTAATGTTTCCGTTACGCTCGCTTGTTTTTCAATAGGTTCTCTTTTCACTGCTTTGATTGAGCCCATTTTTCTGAAAAGGAAAATTCGACTTTACGAAATTGTTTTCGGATTAATGGTCGCGGCAGCTTTAATGCTCATCTTTCAAGTGGAAACACAATATCAATGGGGTATTTTTTTGGGAGTCATGGCTGCGTTAACTTCATCCATTTTCGGAGTGTTAAATGGTTTTATGGTGCAACGCGGGCACAATGGAACTCACATTTCTCTCTATGAAATGCTTGGTGGTTTTCTTGGCATGACCGTTTTTGTTTTAATCGCAAAACCATGGATTGGTCCCTACTTTGAAATGTCGGGGCACGATTTATTTTATCTGATTATATTAGGAATTGCTGCTACTGCCGTGCCATTTTTAATTAGCTTATCTATTCTTAAAACAATTTCTCCTTATACAATTTCGCTAACGTTAAATCTCGAAACATTGTATGGAATTGTTTTTGCGTACTTTATTTTTCACGAAGAAAAACAATTGACAGGAATGTTTTATATCGGGGCTGCAATAATTTTATCAACTGTTTTCTTGAATGGCTATATGAAATCGCGAAAAACTTAATTCCTAATTTAATGGATTACAATCTTACCAACAGAATTCCCCTTCTCTGGAAGTAGAATGTGATAATAATAAATTCCTGCGGCCAAATTCGAACAATCAAAACTCATTTGCTTTTTCATTTGAAAAGAATTGACGAGAACCCGCATCCCCTGAATATCATACAATTCAAAAACGCTTCCTTCTGTTGGAGAATTCAATAGCTGAACTTGTACAAGATCTGTTGCGGGATTTGGGAATACGGATGAAAATAAATCATCTGGACTTTTATCATTGAGGCCAGTAATACAAGTATGAACATTATTAAAAAGTATCTGAAGTGAATCAATCGGTTCAAAGCCCCAAGCGCCGTTTGGTACAACAAGGTCGATTGTAAGAACTGTGGAATTTGCAACACGCAGAAAAGAAGACAAAGAAGAATTTCCACTTGAAATGCATCTGGTGTCGGCTCCTGGAACATTCGCCCCTTGCATTGCCGCCATCAATTTGCAAGCAAGATCGCCTTGCGTATTCAAAAAACGAGCTTCCATTGAATCAAGTATCTGTGGCCCTAAAAGAATATTTCCCTGGATAGCATAGTTGGGTCCCACAATATGATTCGCATAGGACGAACAACTACTTCCTGTATATGCTGCAGCAACTGACGAAGGTCCATTAAATTTCACAACCCCATATTGGCGGATCGCAGGATTGTTCTGCGCATCATTTACTTGTAATGAATCGATAATTTGCTGTGGTGACAATCCGAGATTCATTAAACTTTGTGCATACAATTGATTCGGTGTTATGTAATAAGCTTGCGAATGAATAACACCAACTCCAGGATGTACATCACTGATTAGGGCACATCCAATTGCATTCCCAATCTGAATGGCATCAATGCAAGATGCGCCTGCACTGCCAACTTCTCCCGTAGCGGTATCGACCGCGCAGATGGAAAATGTATCCTGTGCAGAAAGCGTGGAAAATAATGCAAGCAATAGAATAAATAGAAATTTTTTCATGAGTTAAATTTTGATGGTAAATGTAGTTTATCTTTTCAAACAAGCATTTGGAGTGTATCTTTGTTGGCTGAATGCAAAACTTCCTTCCATATTGCAATAGTCTTACTTCTTACTCACGTTGGAAAACGCGTGTGGTAAATATCGGTGGAATTAGAATGGGTGGCGACAATCCAATTCGTTTGCAATCCATGACGACTACAGATACCATGGATACTATTGGAACAGTTGAGCAATCTATTCGAATGATTGATGCTGGCTGTGAATACCTGCGAATTACTGCACCAAGTTTGAAGGAAGCGCAAAACTTAGAAAAAATTAAAAAGGAGTTGCATTCGCGAGGTTATAAAACACCAATTATTGCAGACATTCATTTTACGCCGAATGCCGCCGAACTTGCCGCTCGCATTGTAGAAAAGGTGCGGGTGAATCCGGGAAATTACGCTGATCGGAAAAAATTTGAACACATTGAATATACAGACGCGACCTATGATTCCGAGCTTTTAAGAATTCGTGAACGGTTTTTGCCACTTATAAAAGTTTGTAAAGAATACGGAACCGCTATGCGAATTGGCACTAACCATGGTTCGTTGAGCGATCGGATTTTGAGTCGATACGGAGATACTCCGCTTGGAATGGTGGAATCGGCAATGGAATTTCTACGCATTTGCGAAGATGAAAATTACAAAAATATTGTCTTGTCCATGAAAGCGAGTAATCCGCAAGTAATGGTGCAGGCTTATCGTTTGTTAGTGCAACAGATGATGCAGGCTGGAATGAATTATCCTTTGCATCTTGGTGTGACGGAGGCCGGTGATGGAGAAGACGGAAGAATAAAATCTTCAGTAGGAATTGGGACGTTATTGGAGGATGGATTAGGAGATACGGTTCGCGTGTCATTAACAGAAGATCCTGAACTTGAAATTCCTGTTGCAAAGATGTTGGTAGATCGTTATGTGAATCGCAATTCACACACTTCGATTCCAGAAATTAAAAATGATGCGGGGAAAATTATTCTTCCGTATTCTCCATACGAATACAATCGCCGACACACTGTTGCTGTTAAAAATATTGGCGGTACAAATGTCCCTCGTGTGATTGCTGATTTCGCCGACAAAACTGAAATTACGCCAGCTTCATTTTTTGCAGTTGGAAATAATTATTCTGTTCCACTCGACAAATGGAATCTAACTGATCAGGCTTGCGATTACATTTATGTTGGGGACCTTGATGTTAATTTTGAAATTCCTGGCACACTTGGAATTATCGTAAATTCAGAAAAATGGAAGCTACTGAACAACACAACTCGTTGTTATCCGATTTACTGCGGGAATGAAATATTCACAACAACTAAAAAATCTTCGGATCTAAATTTTATTGCTGTTGATATCAAAACCCTTTCTGATGAATACATTGTCAAATTAAAAAGCGAAAAAAATATTGTTCTTGTTCTTCACACTTCGAATGAACATGCGATGGCAGAAGCGCGTAGGGCATTCATTTTATTGATGGAAAATAATTGCTCGGCACCTGTTATTATCAAACGTAGTTATAAAGCAATAGAAGAAAATTTATTCCTTCTTTATTCAGCAACAGATCTCGGCGGATTATTACTCGACGGAATGGGAGATGGGGCATGGATTGCTGCGAAAAATAATTTCAATTTAAAAAATGCAAACTCCACCTCATTCGGAATCCTTCAAGCAACACGAACGCGCATTTCAAAAACAGAATATATTTCCTGTCCTTCTTGTGGTCGTACACTTTTCGATTTGCAAGAAACAACAAATAAAATTCGTCAACGCACAGAACATTTGAAAGGTGTAAAAATCGGAATTATGGGTTGTATTGTAAATGGGCCTGGAGAAATGGCAGATGCGGATTACGGATA
>NSIF01000034.1 GCA_002737665.1 Flavobacteriales bacterium
AATCGGCACAATGGTACTGCCAAGTAACATTATCATCCATTCCCTAAACGTAAAAGGCCGAAGCAAAATAATAGAAATAATAGAAAATAATACAAAGACAATTGATGGAAAATAAAATAAAGTCGCCAAGCCAATAAAAAACCCCGCATTGAAAATAAATGTGATGGCATTGTCCATTCTATATGTTTCCAATAAAAAATACACGGACAGAAGAATAAAAATACCAGCAATTAATTGGGGATTCAACCAAAGAAAGCCCTTTGTGCTGGACGAGAGTACCAAAAACAAGAGTGCTGGCAGCCAAGACTTTTTTGTAAGAATTTGATGTTGATGAATAATAAAATTTAACACGAAAGCAGTGCCAAGCGAGAAAACAAAACCCATAAAAACACTAAAAAAAGGGTGCAGTCGACAAAAAGCATCAACGGGAGCATAAAATGGCATCAAGGCCTGTATAGCAGGGGGGCTCGGATTCAAAAAGCCAGGCAACCACAGTATAATGCCCAACAAAGGGGTTAAAATTAAGGAAATGGGCTGTTGCGTGCGCGCTGTGCGAATGAACATTTGCTAAAAGTAAGTAATTAGTTAATTAAGGAAATACCTAAAGCAGCAAAAATAGAATACTCTTTTGAAAATTTAAAGTTATTAGTACCTTTGAGCATTCAAATATCACAAACTATGACAGATCAAACAGGATTTTGGTGGAGTGTCGGTAGAGCATTCTACAAATATTTTCACGGATTAGAATGGGTGTATGACCAAATTACACCGAACAAAGTTTGTATCGTATTGGGCTTTGTATGTTTTGCTTGGTGGATGAAATTGCAAATTGCTTACAACAAAAAAGCACTTAAAGAAGGAACTTATAAATAATTTTAGAATTTTAGATATTTCTTTTAAAAGCGCCTCCTTGATGTGGCGCTTTTTTATTTTACATTAAGTTGATTAAATCCTGCCCTATATCTTTTCTAAAATAACAGTCGTCGAACTTAACAACATTAGCAGCAGTATAGGATTTTTGAATCGCATCTTTTATTGAATCACCCATAGCTGTAAATGCAATTATTCTTCCGCCATTGGTCACAATAGCTGAACCATCTTCTTTTGTTCCAGCGTGAAATGCTATTGCATCTTTTACATTGTCAAGTCCTAAAATATTTTTCCCCTTCTCATAATCTCCAGGATAACCACCTGCTACCATCATGACTGTTGTAGCTGTTCGGGAATCGATTTCGAAAGTGAAGTCTCCTAATTTTTTTTCTCCTACAGCAATAAATGTTTCGAGTAAATCAGATTTTATTCTAGGTATTACAACTTCTGTTTCCGGATCACCCATTCGCACATTGTATTCAATCACTTTGGGATTTCCATTGTCATTCATTAATCCAATAAAAATAAACCCGACATAAGGAATTCCATCTTTCTTCAATCCTTCTATCGTAGGAATCACAACTTGCTCTTCTACTTTTTTCAAAAAAACTTGATTTGCAAAAGGTACAGGAGAAACAGCACCCATTCCACCCGTATTTAAACCTGTATCATTATCACCTATTCTTTTATAATCTTTTGCTGAAGGAAGCAACTTATAAGAAACGCCATCGGTCAATACAAAAACAGAAAGTTCGATTCCTTTTAAAAACTCTTCAATGACAACTTTACTGCTTGCAATTCCAAATTTTGCATCTGCTAACATTGCTTTTAATTCTGCTTTTGCTTCTACTAATGTGAGAGGAATAACTACACCCTTTCCAGCTGCGAGTCCGTCTGCTTTTAAAACATAAGGTGGAGAAAGTTTTTCAAGAAATTGATATCCTTCTTCTAATTTATCTTTTGTGAACGTTGCATATGCCGCTGTAGGAACACCATGGCGAATCATGAATTGTTTTGAGAAATCTTTACTTCCCTCAAGCTGTGCAGCCATTTTCTGTGGGCCTATAATCGATATTTTTTTTAACAATTCATCGGCAAGAAAAAAATCATGCAATCCCATAACTAAGGGATCTTCTGGTCCTACAACAACCATTTTAATATCGTGAGACAATACAAAATTTCTTATAGCAGGAAAATCAGTGACAGACAGCTGCACATTTGTACCGCACAATGCTGTACCTGCATTACCGGGTGCAATAAAAAGCTTGGAAAGTTTTTTGCTTTGAGAAAGCTTCCATGCAAATGCATGTTCACGGCCACCGGATCCGAGTATTAAAACATTCATGGCGTAAAGGTAATGCTTGAAGGAGGAATAAATATAAATAACCCCGATTTTTGTAACAATAATAATAGAAGGTATATTTGCATACTATTTTTTAAAATACACTAATGAAAAAAATGATTTTCAGTCTCGTTCTCGCTGCGAGCATTTACGCTTGTTCCAATTCAAATACACCTATTACCAATTCAGAAATTAAAATTGATGACAACAAAGAACTTGCAATACTCTTCAACAATTATTATGAAGAACGCTTAACACTTTTTCCTTTAGACGCTACATCAATTGGCGACAATCGCTACAACGATAAATTATATGCAGACTTCACAGATTCCTATCGCGCTAGACTCAATGAATTCTATTCTCAAAATTTAAATTTAGTCTCAAAATACAATCGCGATTCATTAAGTGATAATGACCAAATATCTTTCGATATTTTTAAACGTGAAATGGAAATGAGCATTGAAGGATTAACGTTTCATGATAATTATATTCCAACACAGCAATTCTGGGGAATGCCAATTACAATGGGACTACTAGGAAATGGCGAAGGCAACCAACCTTTCAAAACAGTTAAAGACTACGACAATTGGATTACCCGTGCTAAACAATTTACCGTTTGGTCTGACAGTGCTATTGTTTATTTTAGAAAGGGAATCGCTGCTAATTACATGTTACCAAAAGTGCTTGTAGAAAAAATGTTACCACAGATGAGCGACATTCAAAATACTAATGCGACAAAAAGTATTTTCTATGGCCCAATCTCAAAAATGCCAAACAGTTTTTCTCAAGCTGAAAAAGATCGTTTGACAAAAGCATACTTGAGTCTCATTCGGGATGAAATAAACCCATCGTACAAAAAACTTGGCACCTTTTTGAGAGATGAATATTTACCAAAAGCAAGAATTACAACTGGCGTAGCCGCATTACCAAATGGGATATCCTTTTACAATTACATGATTCGTTTTTGGACTACAACTAACAAAACATCGGACGAAATTTACAAAACCGGATTAGCTGAGGTGGATCGCATTACGAAGGAAATGGAAAAAACAAAAACTGAAGTGAAATTTGATGGGGATATGAAATCCTTTTTTGGATTTTTGAAAACAGATAAATCTATGATGCCTTACAAAATAGCGAAAGAAGTATTAGATGCTTTTGCTACAATTCAAACTAAAATTGACCCAAAATTGAAAACAATGTTTGGTCGTATTCCAAAATCAAAATTTGAAATTCGACAGACAGAAGCTTTCCGTGCGGCAAGTGCGAGTGCGGAATACAACCAAGGAAGTGCCGATGGAACCCGTCCAGGAATTTTTTACATTCCAATTTTTGATGCAACAAAATTTAACATTACCAGTGGTATGGAAAGTCTGTTTTTACACGAGGCCATTCCTGGGCATCATTATCAAATTTCATTGCAACAAGAGAATGAAGCATTACCTAGTTTCCGTCGTTTTCTTTGGTTTGGTGCATACGGGGAAGGTTGGGCTTTGTATTGTGAAAGTTTAGGTAAAGAATTAGGTTGTTACACCGATCCATATCAATACATGGGCGCACTTGGCGATGAAATGCACCGTGCTGTTCGTCTTGTAGTGGATGTGGCAATGCACACCGGAAAGATGACACGCGAAGAAGCAATAAAATACATGACCGATCATGAAGCGATTTCTACTGAAGGAGCAACTGCAGAAATTGAGCGATACATGGCAATTCCAGGACAAGCGCTATCTTATAAAATTGGAGCATTGAAGATTCGTGAATTAAGAACTAAGTATGAAAAGCAACTTGAAAGTGCATTTAAAATTGCTGATTTTCATGATGAGTTATTGCGAGACGGTGTAATGCCATTGGATTTAATGGAGAATAAAATGGATGCTTGGGCAGAATAAAAATGAGATATGTAAAACCTAATAAACATTCGGATCCGCAAATCTTTTATCGTACAAAAATGTCTTGTCGGTAAGTGTTTTTAAAAATGCGATAATATCTTGTTTTTCTAATACAGTAAACTTAATTTAGGACGAGACAAGAATATAATTTTGCGAATATGACCGACACCGCTATAACAGATTTAATACAGGATTATCAAGGAAATAATTATCGTCTTTATAAACTGACCCAGTTGCTGAAATAAGTCGAGATTTTCCAACATAGTACTTTAAATTAGAAATAGTAAATTGTTGAGCCAACTCATTTTTATACTGAACAGAATCTAACTGCAATAAATTATCCCCAACGTAATTAGAAAAATTAAGCGTTAACCCTCCAGCTTTTTTTACTGAACTCATTCCACAAAAAGATATGGCAACCATAAAGGTTGCCATAAACAGTAAATACAATATCAGTTTTTTCAAGTATTATTTTGGTTTAATAATTTTCTGTGTCGCCTTGGAATCTTTTCCTTCCAAAGTAAATAAATAAATTCCTGCTGAATAAGTTGTCATGTCAATCGAATAAGCAATACTTGGCTGCATGTATTCAATAACACTTAACAGCTTACCGCTATTATCATAAAGTTTACCCGTTAAATTATTCATACTACTAGGATCCATGTATATGTATGCGAAATCCTGCACAGGATTAGGCATAATCTGAAATTTAATTGGGTAATCTAAATTATCATTAACAGCAGTAGTTCCTGTGTAAAACGTTGTTGGTTCATTAATAACATTGTGCCCCCCATTTGGCCCCAAATTTCCTGCAGGAACAGTTCCGTAATAAGTTGGCCCTAATACAAAAGGGAAAGTAGGGTAAAGTTGAGCATCAATAGTAACAAAGTAACAGTAAGTACCATTTGGATAATCAGGGGTTATGCAAAAACGGCCATTGTGTTCATCTAGGTCACCGAGAACTGGAATGTAGGTATAGTCCTCGCAATAACATCCAGCAGGATACTGTGCATTCACTGCAGGTCCATTTGTGCGCGTTGTATTTGTAGACAACCAATAAGAGCTTTTCATTCGCTTAATTGAACCCGTTCCATTTACATTGGTGTATGCATAAGCACCATAAATAGGAAAACCATCAAAAGCATAACCAATAATTGGAGAATGATTTAAACTATCAGCATCATTATACAAGCAAGTTGGATTAACGTGATTATGGTATTCTCCATTCGGCGCTGGGTGACCTAGACAAGCATCAAAAGAAGCTCCTTCATAGTACAAAGCATTACGATTCCAAACACCCGCATTGTTATAGCTCATGCCATCCTTGAAATTAAAAACAGAAACGCCGTTTGACCAAACACCAATATGCCCTAAGCCAGTAGCAATTGGATTATTCAAATTTTGCTGTGGTGACCTGGTAATTTTATAAACAAAATTTTGATTTACAGGAATATTAGGATTAGCATTCCAAGGACCAATGCTATAACCTGGTATACAAGTGCTACTCACATAAACTTGTGTTGCCGAATATTGAACCGTCTGAACGTTCGATGGAATATTTGCATAACCAACAGCGTTAGTGGTGTTAATGATCCAAGAAGTAACATCTGGCGTCAATTGTGCAAATCCTATGCATGAAGAAAATGCTGTAATGCCAATTAAAATAATTTTTTTTATCATGATTTATTTATTTAGGTATTAAAAGATATTAAATTTTTATTTTTTGAAACTACTCCTTAACAAATATTAGTGATCCTGAATTAATACAATAGCGCTGATTGGTGGGCGGAGGACCATCATCAAAAACATGACCAAGATGACCACCACACGTTCGGCAGGTCACTTCTGTTCGCTCCATTCCATAAGTTTTATCGCGAGTATAATCGCAGGTACTTGAATCAAATGGCATTGTAAAACTTGGCCAACCACAACCTGAATCAAATTTTTCAGATGACGAGAACAGATCTGTTTTACATGCAGCACATTTATAAATTCCATTTGCGTGGTTGTCCCAGTAAATACCAGTAAATGCCCCCTCCGTTCCTTTCTCTCTAAGAATTCTGTATTGTTCAGGGCTTAACTCTTTTTTCCATTCGGCATTTGTTTTTACAACTTTAGTTGTATCCATAGAAACAATTTTATTTTGTGGCAAGGTATCGGGTGAACAAGCAGTGTATAGCGATAAGAAAATTGCGGCGCAAACAAGCATTTTCATTTTTTTATTTTTATTCATATAAAAATACAAACTAAAGACAAAAGAAAATCAGCTTATTTGTTGGAAAATGTTAAATTAATAAATAATAATTTTTTAACACAACAGCGACATAATTTTCAAAAAGGTTTCAATTTTAAAAATTTCCCCAATTTTTCAATTCATCTTCTGACCATAATTGTGGAAAAAATATTCTACGTTGAAAAGAAGGATGTAAATATTTTTGCCAATCACTTCCGCCAGTGGCAGGCTTCACTTCACCCTTAAAATTAAGGTAGTGCTCTGCTGTTTTTAAATGAGAGAGCGGCCAAACAACATTATAGGTATGGTCAAAGTCGCGCAAAGCATTTTTCAACTCTAAATAACCAACCTCATTTTCCGATAAATCAAGAAAGCGACATAAAACGTTTTGAGTTTTCATTCGCATGGCTAAACCCTTTAGCTCATCAATATATTTATCTTCAAATTGTTTCAATGTTTGCGTCTTTTTCCCTGTCTTCCGATCAAGCCCAGCATCTTTCCAATATAATTCATCAAACAATTGATCCAAATTAGCATCGACTGGTAACTTTCCTTTTACTCTTGTATTAACTAAATTATGAAGGTCGGTACACATAATTTCTACTACTCTAAATTGATTTGACTGCAAACCGCTTGCAGGAGCCAAGGACAATCGAAAATCATTATACTGATCGTAATCCATGCCTTCTCGCATCACACCAAATGATTGGGTAAGCACACTTGCGTAACGATTGACACGTTCAATTTTTGTTTTAAAAAACTCAATTTCTTTTTTAGCAGCATCTACAACTTGTTTCAGTTCATGTACAATCAACTTCAGCAACAATTCCGTTACTTGATGATACATAATAAAAATGGGCTCGTCTGGATAATCGGTGCGAGGACGCTGAAGGGAAAGGAGGGTTTCCAACTGAATATAATCCCAATAATTAACTGGTTTGGAATATGAAAAACCTTTGAGAAAAGCACCCGCATCTTGACCAAGTGCGTTATACTTTTCATTAATTTTCTTTAACGTTTCAAGTTGATCGGGCTTTATGTCGCTCATAGTCTGTTTTATGAAGTGACAAAGTACGGAAATAGAACGATTGTATAAAAGGTATAATTCTAAGAATTCTATTAATTAAAAAATTATTTAGCGAAGTTCAGTGAACCAACTAAACCTGCTACTGCGCTGATATCCATTTTTATAGATCCAAACAAAATTTCCCCTTGCAAGCGAATGGGAACATGATTCATGTCGTCGCTAATCCATAATGTGAGGTCTTCTTCTCTTTTAAAAACACGTCCTTTTTGAATAACGGGACAAAATTTCAGACAATTTATTTTACCTAGATCTGAATTAACAATTTCTTTTCCCAAGTATTTAATTTTCAAATTCCAAATTTCATCATCCACAAAAGTCGGGACAGCGTAGGTATCACCTTTCTTTGCGGCACTAAAGTCAATAGTTCTCGCATAATAAAAAGCGGAATACATGTCTTGTATATAATTGGGAACATCAATTGACTTTCCATTCGAATTTACCTTCCCATTTACATGATCATAATATTGATTCTGAATAATTTTATATCCGCCCTCATCTACTCTGCGCAAAAACAACCAGGGCATCAATGCTTCCTCATCGATGTAAGATTCATAACGGTCGCGCACTTTAAAAACCCAATCGAAAGCCCCTGCTGAAGTTCCTGTTCCAATAACATGTAAGGTTTGTCGACCATTAATTTCTTTGGAAGTGTTATCTACGCTCATTACGGCAATACCAGCATTAACGGCACCGTAATGAATTCGATAAGTTAACTTTTCTCCTTTTTTAAAGGCATTGTTGGTCTTTATTCGATATGTAACTGGAATATCTTGGCTAATACCACATAGAGAGATACTACAACAAAGACATAAAACAACTAATAGGCGTGTCATTAATTCAAGAGTTTAGCTGAAACATCCAAAGCGCATGCCAAATTTGGATCAAATTAAAAATAACACTCTTTTATACTACAATATTTACAATCCTATTTATTACCACAATAACCTTTTTAGGTATTCTTCCTTCCAACCACTTTTGAACCTCTGTAGTAGAAAGAATAATTTTCTCTACGTCAGCAGGAAGAAGATTTGTAGCAAGTGGGATGTTGAAACGTACCTTACCATTTATTTGAACTGGGTAGACAAAATTATCATCCTCTAGATATTTTTCATTAATCAAAGGGAATTGTTCCTGCGTGATACTTTTATTATTTCCAAGAATTTCCCAAAGTTCCTCGGAGATATGTGGTGCAAAAGGAGAAAGTGCAATAACCAATGGTTCAAGTATAACTCGCTTATACGATTTCAATTCCATCAATTCATTGACACAAATCATAAACTGACTTACACAGGTATTGAAAGCATAACGATCTATGTCTTCTTTTATTTTTTTTAATGTGCGATTTAATAATTTTAACTCTGAATTTGTTGCTGCTTCATTTGAAACACGAAGATTTCCCGCATCGTCAAAAAACAAACGCCAAAATCTTTTCAAAAACCCATACACTCCCGTAATTCCATTTGTATTCCAGGGCTTATGTTGTTCAATTGGACCAAGAAACATTTCGTAAAGGCGAAGTGTATCGGCACCATATTGTTCGCAAATTACATCCGGCGTTACAACATTATATTTTGATTTCGACATTTTTTCAACTTCGCTTCCACAAATATATTTCCCATCTTCTAAAACAAACTCAGCGGAAAAAGGATTTTCAAAAGAACTGTTTTTCAATTCTCTAAATGCTGGTATATTTAACTCATCATTAACAACAATTGAAACATCAACGTGTATAGACTGGGTGTCATAGTTTGACTTTAATCCATACGATACATATTTATTTTCTCCTTTTACACGATACATAAAATTACTTCGACCTTGAATCATCCCTTGATTAATCAACTTCTGAGCTGGTTCAATAACTGAGATTTTACCAATGTCGTAAAGAAATTTTGTCCAAAAACGCACATACAACAAATGACCTGTTGCATGCTCAGCGCCGCCCATATACAAATCAACATTCTTCCAATAGCTCACCGCTTCCTTCGAAACTAATTCCGTTTCGTTTTTCGAATCCATATAGCGTAAAAAATACCAAGAACTTCCTGCCCAACCAGGCATGGTAGTAAACTCATAATCATATTTCCCCCTATACTTCCAATCCTTGGCTCTTGCCAATGGAGGATCTCCGCTTTCTGTTGGAAGAAATTTTTCTATTGCTGGCAGTACTAAAGGCAAATCGCTTTCATCTAAAGCACAGGGAATTCCGTCTTTATAATAAATAGGAATTGGTTCGCCCCAATAACGCTGGCGACCAAATGCAGCATCGCGCAAACGGTAATTTATTTTTCCTTTTCCTATACCAATTTTTTCAATTTCAGCAATTGATCTTTTCACAGCTTCTTTTATATCAAGTCCGTTCAAAAAATCGGAATTAATACATTGCCCTACTTTTGCTTCATATGCTTCGTTTTGAATATTTCCCCCACTCACAACTTCCTGAATAGGCAAATTGAAATGTTTTGCAAAAACATAATCGCGTGAATCGTGAGCAGGAACAGCCATCACCGCACCAGTACCATAACTAGCTAGCACGTAATCTCCAATCCAAACTGGAATTTTTTTATTGGTAAAAGGATGAATGACATAAGCACCTGTAAATTGTCCAGTAATCTTTTTCACATCAGCAATGCGCTCACGCTCGCTTCTGTTTTTTGCAGCAGTAACATAATTCTCAACAGGTAATATATATTCTTTCGTTGTTATTTTTGAAACTAATTCGTGTTCGGGCGCAAGCGTTACAAACGTCACTCCAAAAATTGTATCAGGTCTTGTTGTAAAAACTTCTATTTGATAGTTGTCCGAATGAACTCCTTCAAAAGATTCAGAAATTTGAAATTTAAGTGATGTTCCTTCTGAACGTCCAATCCAATTTCGCTGTGACTCCTTCATTGATTCTGACCAATCAAGAGCATCAAGATCGTTGAGTAAACGATCAGCATAAGCAGTAATTCGCATACTCCATTGTGGCATACGTTTACGTTCAACCGGATAACCTCCGCGTTCAGAAACCCCGTCTTTAACTTCATCATTTGCTAAAACACAACCCAAAGCTGGGCACCAGTTTACATTTGCCTCGCCTAAATATGCTAAACGAAAATGCATCAGCACAACACTCTTTTCCTTTTCTGAAAAACTTGCCCATTGTGCTGATGAAAATGATTTTAACTCTATTTCGTTTCCATATTTGTTACCTAATTCCGACGTATTCGATGCAAAACCTTCGGTTTCAAATATCAAAATCAAAGAATCAATAGATTCAGCCCTTTGGGTTTTGAAATTATACCACGATTTAAAAATTTGGAGAAAAATCGATTGCGTCCATTTATAATAGGACGGGTCGTGCGTTTGAATTTTTCTTTCCCAATCAAACGAAAATCCAATTCTATTCATTTGCTCAATGTAACGAGCAATATTCTCTTTGGTAGTCTTTTCAGGGTGCTGTCCAGTTTGTATGGCGTATTGTTCAGCAGGCAGTCCGAAAGAATCAAAACCCATTGGATGCAACACATTAAATCCCGCAAGTCGTTTGTAACGAGCAATAATATCAGAAGCAATGTAGCCCAGCGGATGACCTACATGCAAACCCGCACCAGAAGGATAAGGGAACATATCTAGAACATAAAATTTTGGCTTCTCCCTATTTATAGCCACGCGATTAGTGTTCCTGTCCACCCAGATTTTTTGCCACTTCCTCTCTATATCGTTGAATTTATATTCCATTGTTGTAAATATCAGCTTTATTGTTGGCGAAATTAAGTAAAAGTGTCCGATAGTTATCGAGCACTTTTTTGTATTTTCGCAGCTACTATGTCAGAAGGAACTCCCCGCCGCCGTTTTCTAACATCTTCCGTTACGATTGTTGTTAGCGTTTCGCTAGTATTAATAATGATGGGGCTATTGGGAGTATTGGTGTTGAAAGCAAGGGATGTGGCAACGTATGTTAAAGAAAACATCAAAATAACCGCTTTTTTAGATCAAGATTCCAAAGACGTTGATGTCATTGCCTTGCAAAAATCGATTGATGCTGAACCGTGGCGCCGCAGCACTGAATTTGTAAGCAAAGAAGACGCTGCTAAAAAACTTCAAGAAGACTTAGGAGAAGACTTTGTACGCACACTCGGATTTAATCCGCTACAACCTTCGATAGAAATATTTCTTAAAGCTGACTATGCCAATAACGACAGCATAAAATGGATTGAAAAAAATTTACGAGAAGATTCAAGAATAAAAGATGTTTACTATCAAAAAGATATGGTGAGTGCAGTAAATGAACGAATGGGGTCTATTAGTTTAGTCATACTTATTTTCAGTGCTGTACTTTTATTTATTGCTGTAGGATTAATATTTAACACCATTCGTCTTTCTATTTATTCCCAACGATTTCTTATTCGTACAATGAATCTTGTTGGTGCAACACAACGTTTTATTCGACGTCCATTTGTTACCAAAGGAATTTTAAATGGAATTTTAGGAGCTCTTATTGCTATCGTAATTACAACAGGCATAGTTTTAATGTTAGACAAGAATTTTCAAGAACTTGATTTAATTAAAGTAGCAGATGTTCAGACACTGGGCATTCTTTGTCTGATGCAGATTGTTTTGGGCATAATAATTACTTGGATCAGTACGGCCTTTGCAGTAAGGAAATTCATTCGCCAAGGGACCGATGCACTTTACACAAACTAAATATATTATCTTTACAAAATGGCAAATAAAATTGATATAAAGAAAAAATCGTCACTGACTGACAAGAAAACTGACAAAACATATATTGCAAACAACAACACCTTTGCATTTGGGAAAGAAAATTATCTTTTTATTAGTATTGGTGTTTGCGTTTTAGCTGTAGGATATATGCTGATGATTGGTGGAGGTGCGGAAACGCCAGATACATTTAATCCTGAAATTTTTAGTACACGACGCGTTACTGTTGCGCCCATAACACTACTCATTGGCTTCGGAATTGTGCTTTATGGCATTATGAGAAAGCCTAAATCGCAGGCATAAATTTTTACCCAAATTACGAATCGGGTAAAATGAATTATTTTCAGGTTCGATTTTAACATTAAATTTTTTCTTGCCAAAACTTGTAATGTATAAATTCGTGTTGATCTAGTAATTCGCTAATCTTTTATGAACGTTCTCCAAAGCATCATTCTTGCCATCATTGAAGGCCTCACAGAGTTTCTACCCATTTCCTCAACAGGACACATGATTATTGCTTCTTCAATAATGGGTATTGCGCAGGATGATTTTGTAAAAACATTTACTGTTGCAATTCAACTGGGTGCAATTTTTTCTGTTGTTGCATTGTATTGGAAAAAATTCATAAATTTTTCGGATTACCGTTTTTATTTAAAATTATTCATCGCAATAATTCCAGCTTTAATAATTGGGAAATTATTAAATGATTTTATTGATGAAAAACTAGGAAACCCCTTATTTATTGCAAGTTCGCTTTTGATTGGAGGTATTTTATTTTTATTCGTTGATCAATTATTTACCAAGACGGCAATAAAAGAAGAAAAAGATATCAGTTTTTTAAAGGCCTTTTTTATTGGTTGTTGGCAAGCGCTTGCCGCACTTCTACCGGGACTTAGCAGAAGTGGTGCGACCATCATTGGTGGAATGCAACAGCGATTAAGCAGAGAACTTGCCGCGGAGTTTTCATTCTTTCTTGCTGTACCAACCATGTTAGCGGCCACAGCATACAAACTTCTTACGTTTTATAAAAAGAATGGCGGATTTTCTTCGAACGAAATTCAGTTATTAGCAATTGGAAATATAGTGGCATTTGTGGTTGCTATTTTTGCGATAAAAATATTTATAGGAATTGTAAAAAAATACGGATTTAAGATTTGGGGCTACTACCGTATTGCACTTGGAATTCTTGTTTTCGTTATCCATTATTACATTCATCCACTCATCGTATTTTGATTCCAGCAATCCCTCAATCAGAATTTGTAGAAGGTAAAGTTCTACTCATTGACAAACCTCTGAAGTGGACATCATTTGATGCGGTTAATAAAGTACGATGGCAACTTAAACAGCATTTAAAGCAAAAACTTAAAGTTGGTCACGCCGGCACATTAGATCCACTTGCAACTGGTTTGCTAATAATATGTACTGGTAAGTTTACCAAACGCATTGATGAATTTCAAGGTCAAGAAAAAGAATATACAGGAACATTTATTATTGGTGCCACTACCCCTTCATCTGATTTGGAACACGAAATCGATTTCCATTTCCCAATTGAGCACATTACAGATGAGTTGATTCATTATACCACAAAACAATTTACAGGAACCATTGATCAATCGCCTCCGCTTTTTTCTGCAGTTAAAGTCAACGGTAAGCGAGCATATAAATTAGCGCGAGCTGGAGATGCTACCGTTCTACCAACAAGAAAAGTTGAGATTCGAGAATTTGAAATATGTGAAATTCAGAAAGGGGGTAATTTAATTACTGTAAAATTTCGAGTAGCATGTAGTAAAGGAACGTACATCAGATCTCTGGCAAGAGATTTTGGTACTGCGCTAAATTCAGGAGCTCACCTTGGCTCGCTTCGTAGAACAAGAATAGGAACATTTAGCATTGATGCGGCTTTCTCCATTGAAGATTTTGTAAAGACAATTACTTAATTGTCTAAAACTTTAGCAATGCTTGAAATACAAAATTTCGAGGCGGTTGGACATCAGCAGGTCGAGAAGTGTATTCACGATTCAAAATATTATTGGTAATCAAGGAAATTCGAGTTCGTTCAGTTAACTGAAAAATTATTCTGGTGTCAAAAACTAAGTCGCCCTTTTGAAAGCGATCACGATAGGCCTTAATGCCTGGCAGTGCTTGCTCAAAAAACTTGTCTATATTTTCCATTCGTGAGTTGTAACGCATACTTACACCAAAAGAAAATTTCTTATACGTTGCCTCGCAATCAAATTTTGCAATGTGACGATAACGATATTTCAAAATATTTTCAGGGGAGGTTTGAAAAAGTGTGTCTTTAGCAGGATTCCATCTTAATGAAACTGGGTCAATGTAGGTGTATCCTGCAAGCAACATCAACCCAACTTTTCCAACTTTTCCTTCGCCCATAACAGAAAAATCAACTCCTCTAATTCGTGTACTTCCAATATTAATTGATTTGAATCCTAATCCAAAAAGTGGATCGGTCATGGGATTTCCATATTGGCCGAAAGTAAATTCCATCATATCGGAATATTGCATCCAATAAATTGAACCATCTGCATATCCTTTCCAATTATTTCCGATTCGAACACCTTGTTTAATTCCAATTTCAGCAGATTGTCCTGACTCTGGTTTCAAATTGGTATTAGGGTATACTTCTAAACCTGCTGCAGCGGTTCTTATATATTTTTCAGCAATGGAAGGAAAACGATATCCTTGTCCGTATGACACACGTAAAAATGTTGCTTCTCCAACTCTATAAGTAAGTCCAGCGCGAAGTACAGGACGAAAAGGAAGCGTCATTAAAGTGTCTGTATTCTTTAATTTCAAAGAATACTCGGAGGCAATCGAATCTCCTCTAAAATATTCTGCCCGCACTCCAATCGTAACAAACAATCGACTTGAAAATTTTCTATCACATTGAACATACGCAGCAATATTTTCTGCAGTGTGAGAAAGATAAAGATCGGAATTAACTTTAGAATGGGTCCACAAAAGACCAGAGGTGAAATTGAATCCATTCTTAAACCTATGCAGGAACTGGTATTCGCCGTAATACAAATCAGCAAGTGAACCTTGTTTTGTATCGTTCATATTATTAGTTCGAAAAAAACGAGTTCGAATTGAATGTTTACTCCCCTTCGGTCCAAAATAATTAATATATGGGTCAATATTAAAACGATTGTTTTTATAATTTTGAATTGTACTGTCGGATGGTATATATGCGAGTTGGTCGTTGTACCAAATAATAAATAATCCGCCTCGTGTAGTCATCATGTTTGTGTTTACACCGACATTCAACCCTGGTATTTTTTTGAATCGATAACGCAAATTCATATTAATTCGTTCGCGCTGTTCTGTTTCCAAATAACGATAGCCAGCATCAGAAAAAACATGCCCTCCTAAGACTAAGTCTAAATTTCCTATTTGTCGAGCATGAGAAAAATTAACGCCACTAAAGGTTGGGTTAGTATTTGGCCACCACTTCAATTCCTTTCGTTGGGGAGCATCATAAAATCCTGAAAACATTGTGATTGTTGTAACAGGTTTGTCGGTGGGATACGCTGTTCTAAAATGAATGACTCCGTTTAATGCAGAGGAACCAAATAATGTAGAAGACGCCCCTTTCATGACTTCCACCTGCGATACATTTTCTATTGGTAAATAATTCCATTTTACGTCTCCTGCATCTCCCGAAAGCAATGGCATATCATCAACAACCATCAACACACGAGAACCTGCTCCGTAACTATATCCACTACCACCGCGAATATTTGCTTGGCCATCTGTCATAGAAACACCGGGCACTTGGTCCATAACAGTCTCGAGATTGGCAGTACATTTATTTTCAATTAGTTTTGGCCGAATGACCTCGATAGAAACAGGCACCTCAAAAATATTTTGCGCATACCGACTAGAAGAAACAACAACAATACTGAGTTGTTTGGAGCTCCCAACCATCCTCAAATCATAACGAATTGTTTTCCCAACTTCTGTGCTTAGCACAACAGAATCAGCATGGTATCCTGAATAATTAAACCTAAGTTTTACCGTACCTGCAGGAACAGGAAGCGTATAAAACCCATTTAAATCAGTAACAGCCCCGCCTCCTGAAGCAATCCGAACAACAGCGCCAACAAGAATTTCTCCATTAAGACTATCACGAATAGTTCCACTCACAAACGCCTGCTGTGCTTGAATCGTTACTGTGAAAAATAAAAAAAATGTAAGGAAATTAAAAAAGAATTTATTTATTGACATACTTTTATAATTTTGTTGAAATTACAATTTTATATATAAAATAATTTTTAGACCTATTTTCAGGATACAATGTAAGAGAAAAAAATTGTAGGTGCAAAATGAATTTCGACGAAAGAGTGTACCAGGTCGCTCTAACTATGCTTCCGGGCATAGGGCCTGTATCAGCTAAAAGACTGATTTCCTATTGTGGCAGTGCAGAAAATGTTTTTCTTGAAAAGAAGAAACAACTGTTGAAAATACCTCACATAGGTGAGGCAATTGCGAGCACCTTAAAAAACAAGGAGGTGTTAAAGCGTGCGGAAGCAGAAGTGAAATTTGCAGAAAAAAATGAAATTCAACTACTTTTTTATACCGATGCTGCCTATCCTAACCGATTAAAACAATGTTATGATAGTCCTGCAATACTTTTTTTTCAAGGAAATTCTCCGCTTGACTCTAAACATATTGTGAGTATAGTGGGTACTCGAAAAATGACAAAATATGGAGAAGGATTAATTGAAAAATTAATTGCGGACTTTGCCTCAAAAGAAATTCTCATTGTTAGTGGACTCGCCTATGGCGTTGACATTTGTGCGCACCGAACAGCATTGGATTACGGATTAAAAACAGTTGGCGTACTTGCGCACGGTTTAGATGCGATGTATCCTGCTTCTCATAAATCGATTGCAAAGAAAATGATCTCGCAAGGAGGTTTATTAACTGATTTTCCAAGTGGAACAAAACCTGAACCTGAAAATTTTCCGATGAGGAATAGAATTGTCGCTGGTCTTTGTGACGCAACGATTGTAATTGAATCTGGTGAAAGCGGTGGCTCGATGATTACAGCAGAATTTGCAAATAATTACAACCGAGATGTATTTGCTTTTCCAGGTAGAGTTGGGGACACCTACTCCGCAGGATGTCATAAGTTGATTAAAAAAAATAAAGCAGCGTTGGTCGAATCTGCTGCTGACATATTATTTTATTTGGGATGGGATGAAATTAGTTCAAAAGAAAAAACCGCGAAACAAGCAGAGCTGTTGTTGCCTTTAAATCCAAATGAGGAAATTGTTGTGAGCGCATTGCGTGACCACGGAAACGTTTACATTGATGAAATTTGTGCTTCGAGTGGATATGCAATGGGGAAAGTTTCTGCGATATTGTTGACGTTGGAGTTTTCTGGAGTGGTAAAATCGTTGCCGGGGAAATTTTACCGGCTACAGTAAAAAATTATATATTTATTTAATCTGTTTTGAGTTGCTATTGGTGAATTTTTAATGCACTTTAATTTTTGCAGCAACACCCTTTGCTTTCGCAACCAATAATTTCACATCTGTCCCAACTTTATCCCAAGCAAGCGCAACCGCCATTCTTCTATATGGTCGAGTAATCGGTTTTCCAAAAATTTTTACATCCACATTTTTTTCAGTTAACGCTTCTGTTAATCCCGAAATTATAGGAACTCCTTCTTCAGATGCGAGCACCACAGCACTTGCTCCCGCGCGTTGTAAAGTCAGATCAGGAATTGGTAATCCGAGAACGGCGCGTAAATGCAATTCAAATTCATTCAATGGTAAAACTTTTGCGAGCGTCACCATTCCCGTGTCGTGTGGACGAGGAGAAAGTTCAGAAAAATAAACTCCTTCGTCAGCAAGAAAAAATTCCACTCCCCACAATCCTGCTCCTCCTAAAGCATTCGTAACTTTTTCTGCCATCTGTTCTGCTTCACGAATGTGTTTTTCTTCCATCGGATGAGGCATCCAACTTTCCTGATAATCACCACGCTCTTGTCGATGTCCAATTGGTGGACAAAATAAAGTTGGTCCCGATTTTTGTGAAATGGTTAATAATGTAATTTCAGAATTGAATTTCACAAATGCCTCTACAATAACTTCTATTAAATCGCCACGACTTCCAGACAATGCATAATTCCATGCTTTGTCCACATCATCGCTAGATTTAATAACGCTTTGCCCTTTTCCAGAAGAAGACATTAAAGGTTTAACCACACAAGGAATTCCGATAGCATCAACAGCTGCTTTGAATTCTTCCAACGTTGTTGCATAAAAATATTTTGCTGTGCGTAAGCCTAATTCCTTTGCGGCAAGATCACGAATTGCTTTTCGGTTCATGGTGAAATTTGCAGCGCGTGCACTTGGAACAACTTGAATTCCTTGTTGTTCATAATCATAAAATCGTTCCGTGCGAATGGCTTCTATTTCCGGAACAATTAAATCGGGATGATGTTTAGCTACAATAGCATCAAGTGCGGCTCCATCTAACATATTAATGACTTCGCTTTCATCCGCAACTTGTTGAGCAGGAGCGTTGTTGTAAGAATCAACTGCAATTACATATTGGCCGAGACGTTTTGCGGCAATAGTAAACTCTTTGCCAAGTTCACCTGAACCAAGTAACATTATTTTCATTTGCGAAAATTATCAATTGGCTACGAATATACAAATTAGTGATTGAGGAAATTAGTATAAATCAATTGTTTAACGATTGTAAAGAAAATTTTAAAACAGCCCTGTTTGCTTGAAAAGCACAGCTGCAGGAGGAATTAGCGGAAAGGAAGAGAAGAGTTTTTAAAAACTGCAATTTCTCTGCTTCTAATCTTTAACTTTACAAAATATAAATTTCAAAATTTTTCTATGTACGGCGAATTAAAAAACTTTCTTGAAACAGAATTAAAATCGATTGAAGAAGCAGGGCTTTTCAAACGAGAACGTGTGATTACAACTTCACAAGGTCCAATTGTAAAAGTGAATGGTAAGGAAGTAATTGTTTTTTGTTCGAATAATTATTTAGGGCTTTCTTCGAATGCAAAAATCATTGCTGCTGCAGCTAAAGCAATGGAAAGTCATGGCTACGGATTGGCATCGGTAAGATTTATTTGCGGTACACAAGACATACACAAAACATTAGAAAAAAAGATTGCTGAATTTCATAAGACAGAAGACACTATTTTATATGCTGCTTGCTTTGACGCGAACGGTGGTGTATTTGAACCCTTGTTCGGAGAGAACGATGCAATTATTTCGGATGAATTAAATCACGCCTCCATTATTGACGGTGTTCGTTTGTGTAAAGCGCAACGTTTCCGTTATAAGAATTGCGATATGGCAGATTTAGAAGAACAATTAAAAGCTGCCTCGAATTGTCGATTTAAAATTATAGTAACAGATGGCGTTTTTTCAATGGATGGATTTGTTGCACCAATAAATAAAATTTGTGATTTAGCTGATAAATATAATGCATTGGTAATGGTTGACGAATGTCACGCAACAGGGTTCATTGGTAAAACAGGGCGAGGAAGTATTGAAGCAGGAAATTC
>NSIF01000035.1 GCA_002737665.1 Flavobacteriales bacterium
TTACACTACACAATTGGTGAAAAACTAATTCATATTTTCATTTCAAAATAGGCTGTCCTCGAAAGAGTGGCAGCCTATTTTTTTATAAAAAATCGATTCAATATCCCAAAATCAAAAAAAAATTGGGTTTAATAAGGAGCAGGAACCTATCCTCTTTCACACTATTATTACCCGCTATTCGCTGCATTCCACCTCCACCAAATTCCATTGGTTTCGTGTGGGCTTTCCGCTACTATCGGGGCTAATAACACCAGCCTCATAGTATAGAAAAAGAATCCAACTTAAATGACGGTATTAATAAAAACAGAAAATTATTAAAATTGTTATTAAACTTCCGCCAACACATTTCCAAAACAGCTACAAAGCAGTAAATTTGTGAAACTATTCTAATTAGCAAATACCTGCAAGCATTTTTAAAATTGAACAACAATTACCTAGAAGAACTCAACCAAGTACAACGAGAAGCTGTAGAATGCACTGACGGACCTGTCATGATAGTCGCAGGAGCAGGATCGGGAAAAACACGCGTTCTCACCTATCGTGTAGCTCACCTAATTAAAAAAGGTATAGATCCATTCCACATACTTTCACTCACATTCACCAATAAAGCGGCGCGTGAAATGAAAGACCGCATTGGTAAAATTGTTTCAAAAGGTGAAGCAAGAAATTTGTGGATGGGTACTTTCCACTCTGTTTTTGCAAGGATACTCAGAACTGAAGCAGCCCGATTGGGCTATCCTACTAATTTCACCATTTACGACACCGACGATTCGAAAAGTTTAATCCGTACTATTCTAAAAGAACAAGGTATTGATGAGAAAATATACAAGCCATCAATAGTGCTAAGTAGAATTTCTTCAGCAAAAAATAATTTGCTTTCTGCGCAAGTTTACTTGCAAAATGAGGAAGCTATGAATGAAGATAAATTGAGTGGCAAACCTAAAATTGGACTCATTTACGATATTTATCACAAGCGATGTTTCAGAGCAGGAGCAATGGACTTTGATGATTTGCTTTTTAACACAAATGTACTTTTACGCGATTTTGCCGACTTATTAAATAAGTACCAAGATAAATTTCGCTACATCATGGTGGATGAATACCAGGACACCAACTTTTCACAATATGTAATTGTAAAACAATTGGCTGCAAAATTTCAAAATATTTGTGTTGTGGGCGATGATGCACAATCCATTTATGGCTTTCGCGGAGCAAACATTCAGAATATACTCAGCTTCGAAAAAGATTACCCCGATTTACACACTTTTAAACTTGAACAAAATTACAGAAGCACGCAAAACATTGTGAATGTTGCCAACACGGTTATCAAAAACAATCAAGATCAACTACAAAAAAATGTTTGGACAGAAAACCCTGCAGGAGATTTAATTTATTTACTAAAAGCTCATACCGACAACGAAGAGGGGCAAATTGTAGCTCGAAATATTTACGATCTCAAAATTGATAAAATGGCAAATAACCGCGATTTTGCCATCCTTTACCGAACCAATGCGCAAAGTCGTTCCATGGAAGAAGCGCTAAGAAAAAAAGGAATTGAGTACCGAATTTTTGGAGGACTTTCGTTTTACCAAAGAAAAGAAATAAAAGATTTACTTGGTTATTATCGTTTGGCCATCAATCCTAGTGACGAAGAGGCATTTAAACGAATTGTCAATTTTCCAACAAGAGGAATTGGTGACACATCAATAGAAAAAATTCTCATTGCAGCTCGCGACAATGATATCAGCTTATTCACGGCTTGTGAAAACATCACAGAATTAAATTTAGCAATTAACAGCGGAACAGTACAAAAAATTCAAGATTTTGTAACGATGATTCAAAGTTTTTCAGCTTTATTACCTGTACAAAATGCATACGATTTAGGAGACCACATTGCAAAAACTTCTGGTTTACTTCACGAATTACATATTGACAAAACGCCAGAAGGAGTAAGCCGATATGAAAACGTGTTGGAACTATTAAATGGATTAAAAGAATTTTCGGATGGGGCACTTCCACCAGCAATTGATCTGAATGAAAATAAGTTGGAATTTCAGGACACAAATGAAACGAACAAAGAGCTTGAAGAAAATACAGAAGAAAGCCTACCGATGCGAACGCTCGACCAATTTATGCAAGACATTGCACTCTTAACAGATGCCGACAAAAAAGAAAATAATGAAGATGTAGATCGTGTTTCGCTAATGACAATACATGCCTCAAAAGGATTAGAATTCCCATATCTATTTATTGTAGGTGTGGAAGAAAATCTTTTTCCTAATCCAATGTCACTCCTTTCAAGAGCTGACTTGGAAGAGGAGCGCCGTTTATTTTATGTTGCAATCACTCGTGCTGAAAAACGAGCAACAATCACCTATTCGTCATCGCGGTATCGTTGGGGAACACTGACATCATCAGAACCAAGTCGGTTCATTGACGAAATAGATTCGAAATTTATTGAATATGGAAACAGTGCTGCTCGCGGAGAGTTTGAAGAAGGAAGCAATCCTCAATATTTAGTCAATAAATCAAGTACAAATAAAAAAATTGAGCAAAAACAAAAATTCGAAACTGTACCCCCAAGAAAAAATTTAGTTAAAGCAAGTACAGCAAATGCTGGACCTATAGATAATACAAATTTAAAATCACTTCAAGTTGGAATGACGGTCAAACACGAACGTTTTGGTACAGGAAAAGTTGTTCAACTTGAAGGGGGATTTCCAAATACAAAAGCAACCGTTGTTTTTAATGAGGCTGGACAAAAACAATTACTTCTGAAATTCGCTAAATTAGAAATTATAGAATCATAAACAATTCTAATGTTCGCGTTTTGCAGGCAAAGTATAGGTTCTTCCTTTATTCGCCTCTTTCAAATATCCCATTAAAGGAGAAAAATAATCCAACATTGGTTTAGCAGTTAAATCAGAGCCAGTTTTTTCTTTCAATAGGCCTCTCCAATCACCTACACCACCTACACTCATCAAGCCATCAATAAATTTACCAATTTCTTTATTGCCGAAATAATTTGTGTTGCGGGGATCTTGATGCAAAATATTTTTTGCAATGTAATCGTGAAACTGAAATTGTAAAACGGTGGACAAGGCATAGTCATAATATTGACCAGCATCGTCAATGATATGTGTTTTGGTAGCAGCATCACAAAAAGATTCATTGCGGAAATAAGGTGGAACAATTCCCTGCTCCCGTTTCACAATTTCCCACCACCGCTTATTGAATTGATTTGCAGGTAGGTTTTTTGTATACAGCTCATATTCAAATTCACTCATTGTACCTGCTTGCCAGTTTAAGGCAACAACATAACGTAAAGCTTCTTTCAATAAACTACGAATAGAATCCGATTTTTGATTTGCACTTACAAATCCTTTATTTATAAGAAATGGCTTTTGCATCGCAGCCATACCAAACAAAGTTCCTAAGGCCTCGTGGTAAGCACGATTTGCTCCTTCACGTAAAATGTAAGGAATCTCAGGTGTACTGTAAGACAAATAATAATAAATATGTCCAAGTTCATGGTGAGTAGTTTCATACCAATGTGAATTTGGCTCAACACTCATTAAAGAACGAACATCTTGGTCTAAGTCCATATGCCATGCTGATGCATGATTATTTTTTTTGTAATCTGCGCCTGCTGGAACGGGATACAAACTAGATTTTTCATAGAAAACAGAAGGTAATTTCTGAAAACCCATACTCACATAATAATCCTCAGCCGCTTTCACAACCCATTCGGCATCATAATTTTTTGACTTAATAATCGCATCTAAATCTACGCCTTCAACGGTAACCAAATCACTCCAATCTTGTCCCCATCGATTCGGCAACCAATGAGCAGGTAAGTATTCTGGAATTGTTTTAGAATGATAATTTTTCGCAAGTTCGTATCGTGCCCAAGTATGTAATTCACGATACAATGGATAAATTTCGTCGTTTATTTTTCTTAGCATGGACATCATAGTGTCAGCATCCATTCCATAATCAGCAACTTGATAATTAAAAAAATCTTTGTAATCCAAACCTTGTACAACCTTGTTGCGCAAGGCACGTAAATTTTCCAGTGGCACATGCAAATCTTTTCCAACTGTTTTACTACATTCCCAAGCGGCCAAGCGTTTCACCGTGTCCATTTCTGAATGCAGAATCCCATCGATATCATTGGTAGTTACAGTATCTCCATTGAGCAAGTAATTAAATTCGTACAATAATTTTCCAGCATCTGTCTCCGCTTTAATTTTTTGTGAAACAATTTCTGCTACAGTTTGCGGACTGCTTCCTGCGAAATATAGAATGTGTTCTAACTGCTCAATTTGAATTGGAGAAAGCATACTCTTTTTCTCCAAAAACTCCTGCGTGAGTTTTATATTTTCAGAACTTCCAAGAAACGCACCAATACGTTCGCTTGCCTTTTGAGCAAGATTAGAAGTTACAGTATCCCCTTTTACCATGTGGGTCAAGAGTTGCCATTGGCCTTCATTTGCTTCAATAGTTAGCTTTTTGTATTCTTTGTTGTAGGCAACTAAAAATGAATCAACACGCGAAACTATTTCAGCATCGCTCTTATTAGCTCCACCGTTACAGCCAGAAAACGTTAATCCACCAGCTATAAAAATACAAATTGATAAAATACCGGTTTTGAAATTAATTAAATTCATTTTTTTATTTTTTTTAAATTTATTAATAAAAGCAATAAAGTATAGACGCTAAATTTTTCTTTCGATAATTAAACTGCATTTTTTGAATCATTGAATTGTCAGGCTGAGTGTCCGCCGCGGTGGATGTATCGAAGCCTACCAACCAAGAATCCAAGCAAAAATCAATGGCACTACAATCGTAGCATCTGATTCCACAATAAATTTTGGTGTGTTGACATCCAATTTTCCCCAAGTTATTTTTTCATTCGGAACTGCACCTGAATAAGAACCGTAAGAAGTGGTTGAATCAGAAACCTGACAGAAATAAGACCAGAAAGGAACATCATGCCATTCCAAATCTTGGTACATCATGGGCACCACACAAATAGGAAAATCCCCCGCTATTCCACCACCAATTTGAAAAAAACCAACGCCTTTTCCTGCTGAATTTTTGCGATACCAATCGGCCAACCAAACCATGTATTCAATTCCACCTTTTGTTGTGGTTGGATTCATTTCACCTTTTATAACATAGGAAGCAAAAATATTTCCCATTGTGGAGTCTTCCCATCCCGGACAAATAATAGGAAGATTTTTTTCAGCTGCAGCGATCATCCAAGAATTCTTTGGATCAATTTCGTAATAGGGTTTTAAAACACCACTTAAAATCATTTTATACATGAACTCATGTGGAAAATATCGCTCCCCTTTTTTATCTGCGTCTTTCCAAAGTTCAACAATATGTTTTTGCAAACGACGAAATGCTTCTTCCTCAGGAATACAAGTATCAGTTACACGATTCAAGCCTTTTTCAAGCAAGGCCCACTCATCAGCAGGAGTAAGATCCCTGTAATTAGGTACACGTTTATAATGTGAATGTGCAACCAAATTCATCAAATCTTCTTCAAGATTGGCTCCTGTACAAGAAATAATCGCTATTTTATCCTGACGAATCATTTCTGCTAAAGAGAGTCCAAGCTCTGCTGTACTCATAGCGCCTGCAAGGGATACTAACATTTTTCCACCTTCCAATAGGTGTGTTTCATATCCAATTGCTGCATCTTTTAAAGCTGCCGCGTTAAAATGACGGTAATGATGGTCAACAAACTGTGAAACAGGTCCCTTATTCATTTTTGTATGTTTTGATATAAAAAGAGGAGCAAAAGTATGATTTTTCGTAGCTATTTGAAGCATTAAGTCAAAATAATGCAGGGATTGTCAAATTGTTAAATAGGAATGAACCCAGTATTAATAATAAAGGCCCATTTCAAAAACATGGAAAAATAACTTGTAGAAGTGATTTTTCAAAGTACTTTTGGAATATCAATCAGCACTGATATCCTAAAAGCGATTTGTCGCTGAAACCAGCTCTGATTATTCCAAAAATGCTCAACAACTAATACACATGAAAAAAACATTACTCTCCATTATTTTATTAGGCACAATTAATTTCACTTACGCTCAAAACTTCTGCACCGATTTGTTTTTTTCAGAAGTAGTAGAGGGTTCTGGAAATAATAAAGCATTTGAAGTGTATAATCCAACAAGTGCACCTATTGTGCTTTCAAACTACCGCATTGTTCGTTATTCTAACGGTTCTCCAGTAGGAGTTGATAGTCTTACGCTAAGTGGTACACTTGGAGCAAATGCTACCTGGGTTGTTGCCAATGGACAAATTGTTTCAGCACCAAATTCACCTGCCTGTGATACAGCACTTCAAGCTTTAGCAAATCAATTAAGTAATGTCTATCCTGACCCACTTTATGCAAATGGTGATGATGCAATTTTACTTGTTAAAATTAGTCCCTATGCAATCATCGATATTTTTGGAAAGATTGGTGAAGATCCAGGACAAAGCTGGTCAGATGTTTTCCCTTTTACAGATGCGCAGGGATCATGGTGGACTAAAGATCACACTCTAATTCGTAAATCTTCTGTATTTACAGGTGTAACTTCAAATCCTGTAGCATTTAATGTCACACTACAATGGGATTCCTTACCTCAAGACGACTGGTCTAATCTTGGAATACATGCATCAACTTGTGGAAATACAGCAGTACAAGGAGGAATAGCTAACATTAATTCAGTTACTATATTTCCAAATCCATCGATTGGAAATTTCACAATCAACACTTCGTCTGCCCTTTTAAACGTAGAAATTTACAACGCACTTGGAGTAACTATTTTCTCCAATCGTTTTACAACAAATTCAAACGAAGTGAAAATTAATATTTCCAATCAGCCCTACGGAATTTATTTTATGCGAGTAGAATTGCAATCCGGAAAAGTGATTGTTTCGAAGATTTGTATTCAATAATCTGAACTGACACCTCATTCTTAGCAAGAAAATAATTTGCTAAAAATGAGGCGTTAAAGATTAAGTACCATGAATCGTATTTTCTTTTTTATTATCCTCGTTTTCACTTCTGCAAAACTCAGCGCGCAGCAAATAGTTAGCGGAACAGTTCGTGATGCTTCAACAACTGAAGGGTTAGTAGGCGCAATTATAATTGTGGACGATGGAAAATTATACCATACCAATGCCGATCTTGATGGTAATTATAAACTCACTTTACCGAACGGGAATTATTTATTAAAAGTAAAATACACCGGTTACGTTACAGATTCTGTTCAACTAAAAGTTGCAGGAAAAAATATATCATACAATTTCAGTTGTAGCAGCAAAACATTAAAAGAAGTTGAAATTATTTCAGATGTTGCAATTGACAGAAAAACTCCTGTCGCATTTTCAAATATCAATGAAAATAAAATAAAAGAAGAAGCTGGTGGGAGGGACATTACAATGTTATTGAATTCAACTCCCGGTGCGTATGCAACTGAACAAGGTGGAGGAGCGGGAGACTCCCGAGTAAATATAAGAGGTGTTGACCAACGGAATGTGGGTGTTATGGTTGACGGTGTGCCAATGAATGACATGGAAAATGGTCAGGTGTATTGGAGTAATTGGTCTGGACTTTCAGATGTTACCCGAACAATGCAGGTTCAACGAGGACTTGGAGCATCAAAATTAGCTATCCCTTCAGTTGGTGGAACAATTAATATTCTTACACGAGGAATAGATGGAAGAAGAAATTTTGTCATTCGTACAGAGGTAGGAAACAACAGTATGCAAAAACTTTCTTGCATGTTTAACTCTGGAGAAATAGGAAAAGGTTGGGGTATTACGTTTGCCGGTTCACGTAGAACAGGAAATGGATGGGCCGATCAGACATGGGATGACCAGTGGGCATATTTTTTAAAAATTCAAAAACGATTTAACAAAAACCTTTTTAGTTTCAGTATCAATGGTGCGCCACAATCACATAGCCAGCGCTACGATCGAATGAGCGCAGCCATTTACGATAGTGCATACGGAGAAAAAATTGGAATAAATGTAGATTCGGTTTATGCTGCAAATAATGGATACACCACAACTACACAAGGTGAGCGCGGATATCGATACAATCCTAATTGGGGAAATCTTGCAACACCTTCCAATCAAGCGGGTAGATTGAGTCAAGATTTAAATTATTACAACAAACCACTTTTTAATTTATCCTGGTATTACTTACCATCAGAAAAGCTAAGCGTCTCTACTGTTGCATATCTTTCAATTGGAACAGGCGGTGGTACAAATTATAGTGGAACGGTAACACGGGATACTTTAACGGGACAACAAAATCTTGAAACCGTTTACAATTCCAATTCAACAACAATTGATGCCATATACAGTTCAACAGAACATAAAGCAACTCGTGTTTTACTTTCCTCAATGAATAATCATATTTGGATAGGAGCACTTTCAACTGCAACTTATAAACCAAATGATCATTTAGCTTATTTGTTGGGAATCGATCTTCGTTATTACAAGGGTTCACATTACAGAACCGTTTATGATTTAATTGGTGGCGATTATTACGTTGAACCAACAATCAGCAACCAAAGTCAACCAAGAGGAACATTTTTTGGTGATCCCAACTTCCAATTTTACAAAAAACAAGTTGGCGATAAAGTTGGATATTGGAATGAAAGTTTTGTTAACTGGGGTGGACTTTTTGGGCAGGTGGAATATTCAAAAAATAATTGGAGCGCATTTCTAACAACATCGGGATCATTGTCCCAATACCAAAGAATTGATCATTTCAAGAAACAGGATATTGTTCTTCCAGATACAGTAATAAATATGATCGTTGGCTACAACGAAACCTATTACACCAACGGAACTCAAGCTGCGGTAGCACAAAATGGAGCAGTCGTCACCAATTCAGGCGATACAACAATAATTGATAATCCGAGCGGCCCTACCTATCACATTACCAATGCAACAGGATATGGATGGAATACAGCAGCAGCAAGAACAGCACAAACAGAAAAAAAATTATTTACGGGTTATACTATAAAGACAGGTGTGAATTATAATATAGGTGACAATTATCGTGTTTTTGTAAATGTTGGCTATCTAAAAATGGCCCCAAGATTCAATACTGTTTTTGATAATAGCAACCGCCCCTACCCAACTACAAAATATCAAACAGTGTACGCAACTGAACTCGGCTTTGGAGCACGCTTCCAAAATTTTGCAATCAATGTAAATGCATATTATACAGTCTGGAAAAATAAACCACCCTCTTTTTCTCCAACAATTACAACGCCTGACGGTACATTCACTTACGATTTATTAGGATTAAACACAAGTTTGACTGGCATTGAATTTGACGGAACTTATAAGGTAGGAAAAAAACTTTCTATGGAAGGGGTTTTCTCAATCGGCGATTGGAAATACAATGCAGCAGGAACAGTTTATTTATACGATTCAAATTATGATTTAATTGATACCATAGATTACAGCGCAAATAATATTCATGTAGGAGATGCCGCTCAAACACAAACTAGTTTAGCAGTGCGATGGGAACCTATCAAAGGATTTTATTTCAAACCTCGTTATACTTATTTCGCGCGCCATTTTTCAAACTTCGATCCGATTGCGCTTGCCGAAGTAAAAGATTTTAATGGTAACGTTGTATCCGACAACCGAGACCGTGAATCCTGGCAAATGCCATCGTACGGATTACTCGATATTTATTCCGGCTATGAATTAAAAGAAACTTTTACAAAAGAAAATAATAGAATAATAAGTATTGGCTTCACGCTTTCAGTTACCAATGTGCTCAATTCAAAATACATCAGCGACGGACAAAATGGAAATGGTTTCAATGCAACAACAGCACTCGTTTACATGGGAATGGGGCGCCGTTGGAATGCAGGTATGCGAATTTCATTTTAATAAAATTACTGTTATGCATTCCTGTTGATGTATAACAAAAAGAAAAATAAATTTCACCATCAACAGGTGGTGACAAAATAAAATATGAAAAACATTTTTACATCCCTATTGATTATTGTTGCACTAACAGCAACAGCACAATCAACTTTACCAACGGCTTGGAGTTTTCCAACAACCATTTTTCCAACAGGTTGGACAAATAGTGGAATTGCCTATTACACGGGCTCTGGAAATACACCACCTGCAGCAAAATTTGATACGCAAACAGATTGGGTTCAACTATATTTTTCAGGAACACCTGGCACGCTGACTTATTTTGTAGCAGGCAACAGTTTCAGTGGAGGCACTTTTGATGTACAGGAATCCATCAATGGAATAACATGGACAACCTTACATTCTTTCAATGATGTAACGCTGCCTCCTTCTACTTACACCCAGTTTACAGACAACCCTGCTCCAGGTAGCCATTACATTCGCTTTTACTATACGTTCAAGGCAGCAGGAAATGTTGGACTCGATGACGTAAATTTAAATGCCGCTCCACCAAGCCCAATCCAAGAAATTAATGTAAAATATAATAACACAACTGTACTTACAAGTGCTGAAGTTTGGTTTAATTCTCCTGTAAGCACACAAACACAAGAAACATTCACAGTAGAAAACTTAGGTACTACAAATACATTAACTATTTCTAGCGCAGTTATTACGGGACCAAATGCTACTGATTTTTCTGTTGCCTCTTTTCCCGCAACAGTTGGAGCACTCGGTAACGGAACTTTACAAATTAATTTTACTCCTGCAGCAGCAGGAACAAGAACAGCTGTACTTACAATAAATAATAATGATACAGATGAGAGTGCTTACATCATAAATCTTAATGGTGTTGGCGGTAACTTTGCAACGGAGCCAACAGGAGCACCTACAAATCTTTCATTTACAAACATAAAATCGTACCGATTCAAATTAAACTGGACGGCAGCAAGTGGCTCACCAACAGGTTACATTGTACTTCGAAGCGATTTTAATGCAACAACAGTACTACCAGTAGATGGAATTGGCTATTCAGTAGGTGATCAAATTGGCAATAGTAAAGTTGCTTATGTTGGCACTAATATTTCCTGTTGGGCAAATTACATTGGGGCAAATCAAAATTATTACTTCGAAGTATTTTCATTTAACGGGCCTGTGCCATTCATAAACTATTTTGAATTGGCGCCACTCAATGGAATGACTATCTCATCAGCATCTATGCAACCTCCAACTTATTATAATGGAATCAATACTTCAGCTCCAACTTTTGTTGCAGATCTAACTGCACTTATTAATCCACACACTGATAATTTCTACGGCAATTACGGCCCGAGAATGATTTCAAACTTTTGGGCAAGAGATACCTCGAACGGCAACAAAGCTATAACCTGTGTTTATTCAGGCGAAGACTTAGTTTACACAGAACCTTTTGGGTGGGTAAGTTTCAGTAGAGAACACACCTTTTGTCATAACTGGATGCCAACCAATCCAAGTACTACTGGCCCAGAATACAGCGATTATTTTAACCTCTTTCCTACCGACCAAATTAATGCCAATGCCATAAGGAGTAATTACCCACTTGGCATTGTAACAACTATCAGCAGTTCATTTATGGGATCAAAATTTGGAACAAATACATCGGGACAAACAGTATTCGAACCACGAGACGAACAAAAAGGAGACGCAGCCCGTGCGTTGTTTTATATGGCAACTTGCTATAACTTACCAACTCAAAATTGGGGTTTCCCAAATCCTATTAGCACAAGTATCATGTATGGAGAAAATCAAAATCTCATGAAAGCATGGCATTACGCAGATCTCCCAGATGCGCGTGAAATTGCAAAGAATGATTACATAGATTCTTTACAAGGAAATAGAAATCCATTTATTGACAGCGTAAATTATGCTTGCTATATTGATTTCAATAACATGACAAAAGTTTCCGGTCCAATTATTCCATGTAACGCAAGTAGCATTGGATTAGCAGATCACAATCCAAACAAAATTCAAATGGCCCTATGGCCGAATCCAAGTGACGGGTCATTCATACTTTTTTATCAAACAAAAGAAAGTGAAACCATTATCATTCGGTTGATTGATACATCAGGACGTGTAGTAATTGAACAATCCAATAAAGTAGAATTAGGTGCAAATACAATTTCGTTGGATTTTCATAAAATTGCAAAAGGGATGTACACCTTACAATTGCAAGGAGCAAATACAATAAATGAGACGTTAATTTTAAAATAATTTTAAGAGTATTTTGTTATGACCATCCATCGTTATAATAAAATAAAAACGTTAATCATAACCTTTCTGCTTAAAAGTATTTGAGTTATTAACATCTGCAATGTTATATTAATAATAGAGCTAAGAACAAAATTGTTAAATTAGCGCGACATTTGAGTAGTATACATGAATAATTTCTATTGTACACGGTATGAAAGCAATCAAATACATAGCCGTTTTAATTTTTTCCCTATACGTGTTTTGTTTTAAACAAAACATCGCTATTGGTCACACATTCGTATGCGCTAGTTTTTCAACTTCACCTGACACAATAATACCAACCAAATTAGTCCCTATTTTAGTTGGAGATACTGCTGAACCGTATGAAGATGTTGAAATAATTGTCACAGATTCTTCATACGACGAAACCAACAAGCCGGCAAAAAATTTAACAGCTACTTCTCTTTCGAATATTGAAGATACCCCTGCTGGTTCAATTTACGGCGAATGGGATACATTAAGTGTTCATTCAACAAAATTTGACGCACTTACTTTTGATGATACCATCCGCATTCCACTAAATGATCCCGGTCATTGTAATTACGTACATCCATTTAATGGCTCAATAACTTCAGCGTTTGGTTACCGCGGAAAACGATACCATTTCGCTGTAGATATTAATTTAGAAACGGGCGATACTGTTCGCTGTGCATTTGATGGCAGAGTTCGTATTGCGCAAACAAGTAAGTCGTACGGATTTGTAGTTGTGGTTCGACATAACAACGGACTAGAAACCTACTATGCACATCTTTCTAAGTTGTTGGTCAAACCTGGAGATGAAATGGAAGCAGGTATGATACTTGGATTAGGCGGAAATACTGGGCACTCCTTCGGATCACACTTACATTTTGAAACTCGATTTCGTGGCATCGCCATAAACCCATCTAATTTAATTAATTTCCAAACGCAAACTTTACACACCGACACTTACAACCTAACAAAATCAGATTTCAAATACCTTGCGGAGCAATATAAAATTAGACACTATTCGCGTAAGAGAAAAAAAACTTGGTACACCTATTACTGCCCAGGTGGTGCAGCTTATTCAACTCCAACAGCAAAAGCCATTATGGCAAAAGTACCTAAACCAACTTTACCGACTAAAAATGCGACAGCTGTAAATGAGGCTAACAGTGGTAACCATTCTGCACCTACTAAACCAATTACAAAAGAAACAACTTCTACTACACCTAAAAAACCAGTTGTGCAGCCGAAAAAAACGACTTCAACTGCGAAGACTCCAAAAAAAGCAGAAACGCAAACAGGAAAACCGATTTATTATACTATCAAATCAGGAGATTCACTTTATTCAGTAGCAATAAAATACAAAACAACTGTTCCAAAAATTTGCGCTCTTAATGGAATTAAAGCAAAAGATATTTTGAGTATTGGAAAAAAGTTAAGGGTTAATTAATTTTTTTATATTATTGCTGGTACCTTTTCGTAAGCATGACATTAAACAACATTTGAAATATCGAAATAAATGTTGATTTAGTTTACGCCATTCTCTTTCCAAATAAATTCACAAGAAATTATATTATAATATCCGAATTTATTGTTTATTTCAACTCGCAATATTGTTGAATCTACCAACTCAATTTTAGAATACATACAGGGCAATAGCCAATTTCCTTTTTTGTCTAACAATCCAAAAGCACGTTCATCGTTTACTAAAATATAATCAGATAGATAAGTGATATGTTGAAATTGAATGGGAATAATTTCTTTCCCTTTTTTATCAATCATACCCGTAAGATCAGCTAATCTAACTCTTGACATTCCATTAATGAAAGAACTTGCTCCATCGTATCGATAAGGAAGGATTAACTTATTTTTAGAATCGATAAAACCCCACTTACCATTTTTCTTAACTGGAGCTAAGCCGTTTTTAAAAGACAACACATCATCAAATTCAAATGGGATGATGATTTTGCCTGATGAATCAATTAAACCACATTTACCATTGTTTTTCACTCTAACCATTCCTCCTATAAAAAAAGTTTCACCCTCCAAATTTTTATCAAATTCATATTTACAAGGAATTATGATTTTTCCATCAGGCCTAATAAAACCACACTTATCGTTTTGTACAATCATTGCAAATCCATTTTTAAATGGTGAAAGTAAGGAATAGACACATGGCAATACTTGTTTACCTGTTGCGGAAATCAAACCAAACTTTCCATTTTTTTCGACGCGAGCAAAACCATTTTCAAAACTTTCGACCCATGAATATTCGCATCTAACAAGAAAGTTACCTGCATAATCTATAAAACCATACAAAGAATCAACAGCAATCACTGCCGAACCATTTGAAAAGTCTCCTGCCATATCCAATTCACAAGGAATAACCTCAGATCCATACCTATCGATGTATCCATATTTACCATCTCGAATAACCACAGCGCGAGCACTGAAAAATTCACTGATTGCATCATACATAATAGGCACAAGCAAATGTCCTGTGTGATCTATTAAACCAACTTTATTATTAATTTTTACTTGTGCTAATCCTTTGTTGAACGATTCAACTTCATCGTAATTAAATGAAATTGCAACCTTACCATTTTTACCAATGAATCCACTTTTATCGTTTCGACCTGCAGCTGCTATTCCTTCTGAAAAAAAATCTACCCATTCAAATTCACAAGGAATTCTTATTTTTCCTTGCTCATCAACAAAACCCCATTTCTCATTAATTTGTATTGGGTAAAAAGTGGCCATTGACAATTGTAAATCCTCTGTAATTGTTTCTTTAAATGGAAAATCAGGGTAATCAATCCAGAATTGTGCAATGGTAGTTGATTTACCATCTGTAGTATAAAGTGCATAAATGCTTTTCCATGCACTGTCAACATTTCTGTTTTTAGGATACTTTAAAATAAAATTATGATATTCTACAACTGTGTGATCAGCAACAAATAAATTAAATATTTCATCCTCGGCCTTTGAACAAAAAGGACTAGACGGATGTTGCACTATAAACTTTTCGAATGAAGAAATGGAGCCAACTTGTATACTCGTTTCATATAACAATCGCTCATACATTCCCATTGCAGATGCGAACTGAATTGCAGCTGGATACAAGAGTGAAAAATTTTTATAGGCCTGCCAAGTACCAATTAATTTAGTTTCTGAATAGGCAACTTCATTTCTATTTTCAATTGCCTTTTTTTCCAATACAGATCCACAAAAAACTTCCAGGTAATCATTCCAAATTATACTCGATACTTTTTTATCGGCAATATTAAATCCAAGGGTGTCAATATGTTGTTTTAAGAATAATATAGTGGCGTTGCTTACACTAAGTTTAGCCATTAACAATTTCTCCTTTTCGGTGCAATGAATTAAGGACCAATTGGAAATAAGAATTGCGGCATGCGCTGAATTAACATCATGAAATGGATTATCTGTACGCGTATAAATTAACGCAAGTCCGTAACAAGAAAGTACGGGGTATTTTAAAACAGTTTGACTGAAAATTTCTTTGGCTTTGAAATAATCGTACCTCGCAAGTGCCTCAAACCCTTTTTCAATTTTTCCAGCATTAAGATTAATGGAAGTGAAAATTAAAAAAGTAAAAAGCATAATTTGCTTTCTCATGAGGTAAAGTTAATTGTTTAGATTACTTTGATTGGGAAATAGAACGAATTTTATAAGACCCCATTTCAACAAACGAAAAGACCTGGTAATTCAAATAGCTAGACCGTAAAATCTAATCATTAATACCTATTTTTGCTGTATGCCATTTTCAAACGGACAAATTTCATTTGCATTAGCGTTTATTGCAGCATTTGTAATCGCATTAATATGGGCCTACAAAAAAGACAAGAAGACCAATAAATTGAACTTTGGTGCATATTGGAAGATCTTGGTAGCTGTCCTTATTATAATGGCTACGCTTACTTTTATTCTAAAAAACATTCATTTACATTGATTATCAATTCGTTAACCGCTAAATTTAATTTTCGATAAAAGCTAACTTTTTACCGACAAACAGCGATTCTTTAAGGTTGAAGCATAAAATGGATTGGTTTCTTTACTACATTTGCGCCATTAAAAAATAATACCTTGAATTGTGGTCAAACGCTTTAGTCTCTTTTTAACATTATTGCTAGCCACAACGAGACTTTTTTCGAACGAAATACTGATCGTTGAAGGTAAATACCAAGGTAAAAACATTTACATCCTAAATTCCTTTAATTCAAATGGAGTGGGATTTTGTATTTACGAGGTATATGTAAATGGTGTTCGCACAACCGATGAAATTAACTCAATGGCATTTGAAGTTGATTTGCGCACATTTAGTTTTTCAGAACAAGCTAAAGTTGAAATCAAAATTTTACACAAAAATGATTGTAAGCCTAAAGTTTTAAATCCTGAAGATTTACAACCGCGACCAACATTCGAAACAAAATCAATACTTATTTCTTCAACGGGATTGATGACTTGGGTAACAACAAAAGAAAGTGGCGCTCTTCCTTATATCATTGAGCAATACCGATGGAACAAATGGGTTTACATTGGCGAAATTGAAGGATTTGGCACAAGCGGAGAACACTCCTATTCATTTCAAGTGACAGCCCATTCGGGATTAAATAAATTTCGGGTAAAACAATCGGGTCTTGGTCAATCGGTTAAATATTCTACTGAAGTACAATATACTGACCCTAGCAAAGCGTTACTCACGTTCTCCCAATCAAATAATTCTAAAAAAATAAGTATTTCACAACCATCATTGTTTGAAATGTATGATGAATACGCAAGGGTTGTTTTAAAGGGCTACGGAACAAAAATTGACCTTAACACATTTGCAAATGGAACCTATTGGTTCTGTTTTGACAATCAAGTCGTAAAAATTAAAAAATAGTTTTTCAGACTAATTCCCTCTTAACAAGCTTTCAAATTCTGCTAATATCATTGCCGTTGCCCCCCAGCAAACTTGGTTGTTTAGTATATAGCAAGGAGCATCAACAAACCTATTGGGTCCAATAGTAATCCTTCTTCTATCTTTTAGCGATTCATCTAGCAAATTGGAAAGCGGAAACTCTATTACTTCAGCAACTTCGTGATTGTCTTTCACCCAAACTGGACTATTAGGAAGTGAGGCAATAAATGGTTGTACTAAAAAATTACTTATTGGAATATATAAAGGGGAAAGTTTACCTAAAATATCAGTTGAGTTTACTCGCACTCCAACTTCTTCGACTGTTTCACGAATTGCTGTATTTTCAAGCGAAATATCGCTAAGCTCTACTTTACCTCCAGGGAAAGATAACTGACCGCCATGTTTCCCATCATAAGCAGACCTCCGAATTAAAGCCGAATATATAGTTGAATTATAGGGAAATAAAAGAATTAAAACTGCGCTACTTTTAAAATTAGGGTTATTTGCCTTGTATTGTAGCGTAGAAATCCTTGCGCGAGAAGTCATTTTATTTTGGGCAATCTCTGCTGGAAGTGGATTGGCCAAACGCTGCTGTAATAATGAAAAAAAGGTATTTGGGGAATTTAGTAAATCCAACATCTTATAAAAGTACGAGCTAAATTAAATAGAATTTAAAAATGAAAATAATATAGAAAATAGCTTGAATCAAATAATGGACGATAAGCACAATTAAGCCAATAATAAAGTAAAGAAAATGCCTAATTCCTAATAAAACCATAATTTACTATTAATTTGGCATTATTATTGGAATATTTAAAATATAAGCTTATTTTTACTTTACTAAAATAAAAAAAATGAAACAAATAATCTTAATTATTGGACTCCTGTTCTCCTTTGCTACTGCTAAATCACA
>NSIF01000036.1 GCA_002737665.1 Flavobacteriales bacterium
TATTTCTTGAATAATTAAATTATCGGGCACTCTAATTCCTACTGATTTTTTCTTGCTTTGAAACGATTTCGGAACTTTTGTATTGGCTGCAAGAATAAATGTATAAGGCCCTGGCAATGCTTTTTTTAAAACCCTAAATACAGCGGTGGAAATTGGCATTGCATAATCTGATAAATGTGAAAGGTCGTGACAGATGATAGAAAAATTAGCTTCTGTTGACTTAATTCCTTTTAATTGACAGAGCCGCTCAATAACTTTAGGTTGTGTAATATCGCAACCAATGCCATAGACGGTATCTGTTGGGTAAATGATGATGCCCCCAGCCCGCAAAATATCAGCCGCCTTACGAATGGAATCGTTATCTGGTTTGTTAGAATTTATTCGTAGCAGCATAGGAAACGTAATCTGTTTCAAGCAATGTAAACACGAAATGGTATTTAAAAATCAGAAAAATGCTTACTGAAATTTCTTTGCATCTTCTAAGAATTGCGCAAGACCATTGTCCGTTAACGGATGCTTCAGTAAAGCAAGTATGGCACTCAATGGACAGGTTGCAACATCAGCACCTAATTTAGCACAATCGATGATGTGCATTGGATGACGCACCGAAGCGGCAAGAATTTGAGTGTTGTAGCCGTAATTATCGTAAATCAAGCGAATTTCTGCAATTAAATTTAAGCCGTCTGTGGAAACATCGTCAAGGCGACCTATGAAAGGTGAAACATAAGTTGCGCCCGCTTTCGCTGCTAACAATGCTTGGCCAGCAGAAAAAACAAGCGTACAATTCGTACGAATTCCTTTTTCAGAAAAATATTTTATGGCTTTAATTCCATCTTTAATCATTGGAACTTTGACCACTATTTGTTTGTGAAGTGCTGCTAACTTTTCCCCTTCTTTAATAATTCCAGCGTAATCCGTAGCAATTACTTCGGCCGAAACATCTCCTGTAACAATGTTGCAGATGTCTAAATAATGTTTTGTCACTGCTTCTTGTCCTGAAATCCCAACTTTTGCCATTAGTGATGGGTTTGTAGTTACGCCATCCAAAACACCAAGGTCCTGTGCTTCTTTAATTTGTGCCAAATCGGCTGTGTCGATAAAAAATTTCATAGGGTTTGATATTTATTTAAGTTCAAAAATACATTTTGCATGTCGATTGGTAAAATTGATTATTAAAATTTATTCGTATTTGCTATTTTTTGATGTTTTTCCTTTGATTGTCGAAGCAAAAATTGTAATTTATTGATATTAGAGCATAAAAAATGGGTAAGCTACTTATATCACACCGCTCAACCACTTACCCTTGCTACCTTCCGGTCCTGGGGGAGTCAGCAGGAGCTGGTTGTATAAGACTTACCCGTTGCAAAGGTAGAATATTTAAGGAATAAGCCCAATTCTACAGATTAGTTTATTTACCTAAATTCCTTAGCTATATTTGTAGGACATAATTACTGATTATGATTAAACAACGTCATATTTTAACTTATTCTGTTGCCTGTACACTTGCAGTTCTTGCATTTTTAATTGGTATTTATTTGCTGGAGCTAAAGGAACCTATTTGGAATAATTTATTGTATTTAATTTACATTGGGGTACTTATTTTTGCTGTTAAAAGCTGGCGTGATTCCGAAAACGAAGGTGTTATTTCATTTGCTTCAGTCATGTCCTACGCTACTTTTTTTGCAATTTATTACTTATTTGTTATTGCTATTTGGACTTATCTATTCATGGTTTATGTTGCACCAGACTTAATGGAAATACAGCTTCAACTGCAGGAGCAAATGATGGTAAATGATGGTATGCCGCCAGAGCAGATAGCAATAGGAATGAAATATGCTAGAATGTTTTCGACACCTCCCATCGCAGCTATTTTTACTTTTGTGGGAGGGCTTTTTATTGCTAGCATATTAAATCTTATTGTTGCTGCCATAATGAAAAAAGACAAAGAAGTTAGTTTTAATAATTATTAAACAAAAAATCATTGAATGGATATTTCAATTGTTATACCACTTTTTAACGAAGACGAATCGCTTCCTGAATTGCACGATTGGATTGACCGTGTAATGCAAGCGAATAATTTTTCTTACGAAATTGTATTTGTTGACGATGGAAGCAAAGACACATCTTGGAATGTAATAGAATCATTGGTTACTAAGAATACAGCTGTTAGAGGAATTAAATTTCGCAGAAATTATGGGAAGTCGGCTGCTTTGAATGTTGGCTTTGAAGCAGCACGTGGTAATGTGATTATAACAATGGATGCCGATTTACAGGATTCCCCTGAGGAAATTCCTGGATTGTATAAAATGATTATTCAGGATGGATATGATTTAGTTTCTGGTTGGAAAGAAAAGCGATACGATCCCATTACTAAAACCATTCCGACTAAATTATTTAATGCGGCCACCAGAAAAATGTCTGGGATTAAATTACACGACTTTAATTGTGGCTTGAAGGCATATCGTTGCGACGTGGTGAAAAGTATTGAAGTTTATGGGGAAATGCATCGTTACATTCCTGTTATTGCAAAGCGTGCCGGGTTCACAAAAATTGGAGAAAAAAGTGTTTCCCATCAGGCACGAAAATATGGCACTACAAAATTTGGATTTGAAAGATTCGTTAACGGATTTCTCGATTTACTGTCTATCTCATTTGTAACGAAATTTGGAAAGCGTCCAATGCATTTCTTTGGATTGAATGGTACATTAATGTTTGTTTTGGGTTTTGGTGGTTTTGCTTATTTAATCATTAATAAACTTTGGGTGGTCTATCATAACCATTCTGTTGCTGCACGCGTAACGGAAAGCCCTTGGTTTTATATTTCTCTTGTGGCCATGGTGATTGGCACCCAACTTTTTCTTGCAGGATTTATTGCTGAATTACTTGCTCGGAATTCGCCTGATAGGAATACATATTTGATAGAGAAAAAAGTAGGCGAGGGGGGGATTTAATCCTACTATTTATTTTTGTTCCGATTTCATTTCAATCATTTAAGTAGCCCGCATCTTTTAATATTTTCAAGGCATCTTCTTCGTCGTCTTGTGTAACCTGCAGTTTTATCCCACCATTTGTTAAAGAAAAAAAGGGCTGTAAGTACATTGATAATTCGTCTTTTACAAAACATAAAATACCTTCTGATTCCAATTTTGCTTTTGGAATAACTGTTTCGTGGGCGTAATTGAATGTAGCTACAGTAACGAAAGTGTTCATGGTATGGAAAATTAAGAAATTTTTTGGAATAAGGTGTATTTTTTAGATTTCAATTTATTATTTTTAAATTTAATATTTGATTCTGTCTCAGTTTTTTTGAATGGTCTGTGCCAATTGGGTTGTTTTAAACCTTTAATTAAAGTATTCAGGGTATGAAAAATCAATTTCAATATATCAATTGTTGCATTTCAATCGTTATTTCTCTGGGTTTTATCATTAAAGGACTAGTAGCATTTGTCACTCTCAATTAATCAAGAAACTTTGTAACTTTGTATGGTAATGGTAAATAGAAAAATGAAATTTACAGCTCTTATTATCAGTGTTTTGTGTCTTTTATTGATGCTACCTCAAGCGCTAATGGCGCAGAGTGCAGTGCCAACAGGAGAATACCCTAATAAAATTGAAAATGGTCTTAAGGAAGGAGCATGGAAGAAAATGGATGAAAAAGGACTTTGCGTTTATATTGGACAATTTAAAAAAGGAATTCCCTATGGAATTTTTACATATTTCGATGCAGAACAAAAAAAGATGAGTGAGGTGAATTTTATGAATGGGGGTCCAATTACTTACGGAAAAATGTTTGGTGTTGCCGGAAAGTTGCAAGCTCAAGGCAAGTATGTAAATCAGAAAAAAGATAGTGTTTGGACTTTTTATACGGAAGAGGGCATTTTATTGTCACGGGAGTGGTATAAAAACGGGGAAAAAAATGGGAGATCTGAAACCTATCATCCATTTACGCGACAGATTGCTGAGTTGAAGTTTTACAAGAAAAATTTGCAGGACAGCATTTGGAATACTTTTTATTCAGACGGGAAAAAACAAGGTGAAGGGACTTTTAAAATGGGAAAAAATGAAGGAAAAGCAGTTTGGTTTTTTCCAGATGGAAGAATTAATATTATTGGGAAATATACCCGTGATTTAAAAGATGGCATTTGGATTTATTATGGTGGTGATGGAAAGGAGAAAGGTAAAGAAACGTGGAAAGTGGGTGTATTAATTTCGGGTGGAGTATTAATTCAAGCGGAAGAATTTAAAAATAGGATTGAAGTGCCACAACTTCAAAATGGTGGTGGTGAACCAGGAGGTCAATATTGAAATCAAAAGGTAAAGTGTTAGTTGCAATGAGTGGAGGTATCGATAGTTCGGTAGCTGCGCTTATGTTGCATAATGAAGGATATGAGGTGATTGGAATAACAATGAAAACTTGGGATTATGCTGCCGCCGGAGGTTCGAAAAAAGAAACTGGTTGTTGCAGTTTGGATTCGATTAATGACGCGCGAACGCTTGCAGTAAATTTAGGATTTCCACATTATATTCTGGATATACGTGCTGAATTTGGAGAACATATCATTAATAATTTTGTAGAGGAATACCTGGCAGGTCGTACTCCAAATCCTTGTGTGCTTTGCAATACGCACATAAAGTGGGATGCGTTATTAAAGCGAGCAGATCAATTGGAATGTGATTTTATTGCAACAGGTCATTATGCAAAGGTGCGTTTAGAGAATGGTCGTTATGTAATTTCTAAAGGTGTTGATGAATCGAAGGACCAGAGTTATGTATTGTGGGGACTTTCTCAGGAAAGTTTGAAGAGAACAATGTTCCCTTTGGGCAATTACAAAAAAAGTGAAATTCGTGAAATGGCAATGAAAGCTGGTTATGCGGAGTTGGCAGGTAAAAGCGAGAGTTATGAAATTTGTTTTATTCCTGAAAACGATTACCGTGCTTTTTTAAAACATAAAGTTCCTGGTCTTGAGGAAAAAGTGGAGGGGGGAGATTTTGTTTTTACCAATGGAGAAATTGTGGGAAAACATCGTGGCTATCCATTTTATACTGTTGGACAGCGAAAAGGATTAGAAGTTGCTTTTGGTGAGCCCATGTTTGTTATTCAAATCATTCCGGAAACAAATACTGTTGTTATTGGAACTAAAGTTGAATTGGATAGACAGGAAATGATTATTCGTGATTTTAATTTAGTAAAGTATGAAACACTTCCATTAGATTTTGTTGCCCATACAAAAATACGTTACCACGATTCCGGAGCTCCCGCAGCACTTTCAGTTGTGAATGATAAAATTAAAGTATTGTTTCAGCGACCTGTTGTCGGTGTGGCGCCTGGTCAATCTGCTGTGTTTTACGAAGGAGATGATTTAGTAGGAGGTGGATTTATTGCGAGAAATGAATTTAATATCAATGAAAAAACGATTCCCTTCCAAGCAACATTACCACAGATTTAATATTTAAAATTACATTGATAAAAATTTAATTATTTTTACTAATACTTAATATAGTTTGATCGCTTAATTACTTGTATGAAAAAACTTTACGCTGTACTAATTATTTCAATGTGTAGTTTTGTTTTAAGTGCCCAAACTCCTACAAAATATTGGGTGCAATTTTCAAATAAAGGGAATACTACTTTTTCATTCAGTCAACCTTCTGCCTATTTATCACCTCGAGCATTAGCTCGACGTGTGGCTCAAAATATCCCAATCGATTCATTGGATATACCAGTTCATGCCCCTTACATTGCTGGGGTAGCTGCAATTACAGGAGTTTCCGTTCATTCTGTTTCGAAATGGTTAAATGGCGTTGTCATTTTTACTTCAAATCCTGCTGTTTTAAGTACTATTGCTGCGTTGCCTTATGTTACAACTGTTGGGAATATAGGTTTACGCCAAGATGCACCTGGCAATGATAAATTTGTATTGGAAGATTTTTCAACTGTGGATTGGTCTTTAAACCGAACGGGAAACGTAGCAACATCGACTTTAAATTATGGGCCGTCATACAACCAGATTAACATGCTTGGTGGAGTTTGTTTACACAATTCAGGATTTAGAGGCCAGGGAATGCAGATAGCTGTAATTGACGCCGGCTTTTACGATGCGATTAACCTTCCAATTTTTGATACTTTGTATTTGAATAATAGGATTTTAGGAACATGGGATTTTATTATGAATGATTCTTTAGTTTATGAGGATAACGCGCACGGAAGCATGGTGCTTTCCACAATGGGTGGAAATTTAGATGGACAATTAATTGGTACCGCACCCGACGCAAGTTATTGGTTATTGAGATCTGAGGATGCGCCAACAGAAAATCTAGTAGAAGAATATTATTGGTCATGTGCGGCGGAATTTGCTGATAGTGTAGGGGCCGATTTGATTAATTCATCTCTAGGTTACAATGTTTATGATGACCCGTCCAATAATCATACTTATGCTGATATGGATGGACACACTACACCTTGCTCTCGTGCAGCTAATTTTGCTGCGCGTAAGGGAATTGCAGTGGTGGTGAGCGCTGGTAATTCTGGATCAAGCTCTTGGTTTTATATTGGTGCACCAGCAGATGCTGATTCGGCCTTTACAATTGCAGCTACCGATGCCAGTGGAATTGTTACAGGTTTTAGCTCTAGGGGCTCATTAAGTTTGTTCGGTAATCAAAAACCAGATGTTGGCGCACAAGGACAAGCATCTGTTATTTGTGATCCATTTGGAGTTGGCATTCAAACAGGGAATGGTACCTCATTCGCCTCTCCAATTACATGTGGTTTAGTGGCCTGTTTGTGGCAAGCTCATCCCTCATTTAGTAATATGCAAGTACTACAGACGATTCAACAAAGTTCCAACCAATATAATTCACCTGATTCTTTACTTGGTTATGGTATTCCCGATTTTTGTGCAGCGAATTTATATTTGTCTGGAACAGCTTCACAGTTTGGAACCGAGAACCAGCTCTATGGTATTCGTCCAAATCCATTTTCAGATAATTTGAATTTTTCATTTTATTCAATCATTGATCAGCATCTTGATGTTCGATTGTTTGATGCGCAGGGTAGAGAACTTATACATCAATCTGTTTTTGCTGTTGCAGAGGCAGTTAATAATTATACTTTAATAGAATTGGCTACAGTGAGTAAGGGAGTTTATTTTTTAAGTGTAAAATTAGAAGATGGGATTTATTTTTCATCTAAAGTTGTGAAAGTAGAGTAGGGGTTATTTAATGAAAAGTAGGGATGTCCTAAATTATTAATTACAAATCAAATTTTGGGCTTGAATTTGTCAAATGCTTCTAGCATTTCCCCCCAAGTAAAAACACCTTTTTTAGGAACAGGATAAGATTGTGCAAATCCTGAAAACATTTCCCATTCAGTTTGTGTAAATCCTAATTTTCCTAATGTAGGCTTCATAGCATAAACTTTATGAATGTCGAAAGGTTTTGATCTTAAGCTGTCAAGAGTTTTAATTTTTGCATGCAATTGAAAATAAGCCAGCGTTGATTTAAATTCTATTATATGTTTAATGAAATCGCGATAAGTAATATTTTTTTTCCCTTGTACTTGGTTTTCACTTACAAAACCACTGAATAAATTAGGTACTACGAATTTAAAATCAAAACTATCAATCCCACAATTTAAAAGTTGATTTAAATCTTGTCTGATTTGATTTTTACTGCCGTTGTCAAATGGAATTATTCGATTTAAAACGGTACAATCGTATAAAATTTTAACGCCAGTGCTACTGTCAATTTTAAGTGTATCGTTCGGTAGAATATCAATTTTTTTTGTGCTTTTTAATGTATCTATTACTTTATCGCCGCTTGGTGCATCACTAGTGCATGAATACACCAACGCAATTGTAATTCCAATAGTTAATATTTTGCGCATCTTTCAAAGGTAGATAGAAATGAGGATTTTTGGTAAGTATGCTTAACTTTGGCTTATGAAAATTAACCATACAGTACTGGATCGATTCCTTCGCTACGTTCAAATAGATACGCAATCAGATCCCAATTCACCTTCTTGTCCTTCTACTCCTAAACAAAAGAATCTTGGTGCTGTGCTTGTAGAAGAATTGCTTGCAATTGGAATTGCTGATGCCCAGATGGACGAGTATGGTTATGTTTATGCAACAATACCTGCAACTTCAAATAAGCAAGTCCCAGTAATATGTTTTTGTTCTCATATGGATACTTCGCCTGATTGTTCAGGCAAGGATGTGAAACCCCAGATTCATAAAAATTATCAAGGAACTGATATTGTATTGATTGGAAATAAATCGCAAATAATTCGGTTCGTTGAACATCAAGATTTGAAAAATCAAATTGGAAACGATATCATTACTTCAGACGGTACAACTTTATTAGGAGCCGACAACAAAGCAGGATTAGCTGAAATAATGGATGCAACAAATTATTTAATTAATCACCCTGAAATAAAACATGGCCCAATACGAATTCTATTTACACCAGATGAAGAGATTGGTCGTGGCGTGGAAAAAGTGGATATGAAAAAATTGGGTGCTAATTTTGGTTATACAATGGATGGCGAGTCTTTGGGGCACTTGGAAAATGAAACTTTTTCTGCTGATGGTGCTGTACTCACTATCAACGGTGTTGCTGCTCATCCAGGTTTTGCAAAAGGGAAAATGGAAAATGCATTAAAAATTGCTGCACAAATTTTGGACCGCTTACCAAAAGATAAATTTACGCCAGAAACAACTTCCGATAAACAAGGTTTTGTTCATCCAACAAGTATGGGTGGTACATTGGAACAGAGCACTATTAATTTTATTCTCCGTGATTTTTCAGATGAAGGATTAAGGCACAAAGAAATGCTGTTGCAGGAAACTATTGATGAGGTGATGAAATGTTTTCCTAAATCAACCTACACACTGGTTGTGAAAGAACAATACCGTAATATGAAATCGATACTTGATAAAAATCCGCAGGTTGTTGATTATGCAATGGAAGCAATAAAGCGTTCAAATATTACACCCCATTGTTCAAGTATTCGTGGTGGAACTGATGGATCGCGATTGAGTTTTATGGGATTGCCCTGTCCTAATATTTTTGCTGGAGAACATGCTTTTCACTCTCGACAAGAATGGGTTTCCTTACAAGACATGGAAAAAGCTGTTGAAGTAATTGTTAACCTTGCAATGATTTGGGAGGAGAGATCTTAGCCGAAGTTTAAATAGAAATTTAAAAAAATAAAAGAAGTGTTTTATTTTTTATCCCAATCCAAATCCAACATAATAGTTTTCTCTATTTCTGCTTGTGGGCCAATGTCAAAAATAGTAATTACATCAAAAAACGGTTTGCACTTTTCCATGTTTATACTTATTTCGTATTTTCCGGGGGGAAGAGCGAGTACGAATTTGCCTGTTTTTTCATTCACACGATAAGTCCCATAGCTTTCTTTATTGCTTGCATTTGAAACTTCTATGCTTAAGTTCTCTTTGCTCATTGTCTCATCGGGCATAATGACTTTACCAATAACTGTAGTAAAAGAATTAGCTTGAACTTCGTTGAACACAATCCGCCAAATATCAATATCACCAATGCCCCCATCACGTGAACTTGAAACATAAGCAACACGATTATTTGCTGTGTAGCTGATTGTTCTATCATTTTCCATTGTATTGACAGGATAACCTATATTTTTTGGCTCTGACCAAATATTTTTTACTTCATCCCAAACTGTATAGAATAAATCGTAGCCTCCCATTGTATTATGGCCCTCACTTGAAAAATATAGTGTTTTACCGTCTGGTGCCATAAATGGAAAGTCCTCATTGTACTTTGTATTGCAAATTGCAATTGGTATTGGCTTAGCCCATTTAAGTGTTGGTAATTTTTTGCACATGTATATATCTGTTCCGCCTTGTCCGCCATCTCTCTCACTTGCAAAATAAATAATGTCATTTCCGGGAGCCAAGGACCCGGCAGTTTCAAATTCGTCGTTTACGGGCTCTTCAATTTTTTCAAGTTTCCCAAAAGTTATTTTGTATGGAGCAAAATAAATATCTCCTGAGGTTGCAATGTCATCTACATAAACAGTCATGTATTTTCCATCAGCCGACAAACCTGTGCATTGCTCATCAAAATTACCATTCACATTTGGACCTACGCCTTTTGATTTCGCAAAAACTCCAGCTAATGATTTTGATGACAAAATATCTGAAGCAAAATAACCATCCATCTCTACTTGTGTAGCACCCACATTTCCTCTTCTGCGGGAGGTGTAAATGAGCATCGATTCATCTGAAGTTACATATGGGTAGTAATCTGGAAATTCTGAATTTATATCCTTCCCAACATTTGTAAAAGTAACATCCATCGGACTAGCAACAAAAATTTTAGCATTTTCACACTGTTTAATGTATCGATCTGCTAAAAGTTTTCCTTCCTTATCTGCCTTTACTTTATAAGTATTAAACATTTTTATTGCATCGTCAAAGCGCAAACCATAATGGTAAGCTTCTCCGAGACGTAAGTAAAGATCATTTTCTATTTTAGGCGATTTCAAGTTATATTCAAGGTACTTAATAGCTTCCTTTTTTTTTCCGTTTAAATTGAGGTAACACATACCTGCTCGAAAATTATAAGTATAATTTGAATAGTCTTTTTTAAGAAGCGCTATGTAGATAGGAAGCGCCATGGTGAAATTGCGATGTCCATAGTGCTCATTTGCCATCTCAGGATCAGGAATACCTCCAGCTTTTGGCTGTGCCAAAAGTTCAATGCAAAACAGCAGAGAAAGAGTTAATGGTAAAATCTTGAAATTTCTCAAAAAACACTTTTTAATATTATACAACTATTGAGCCAAAAGGTAAATTGTAAAAATAGAAAATTAGCTTGAAATTGACAAAAAAAATCTAAATAATTTAAATTTCCCTATTAATGTCCCATTGCTCGAGATAATCGGCAAAACGACGTAGGAATTTACCTCCCAACGCACCATCTACCACACGGTGGTCATAGGAATGAGATAGAAACATCATGTGACGAATACCAATTGTATCACCTGAAGGCGTTTCGATAACAGCGGGCTTCTTTTTTATTGCCCCAACCGCCATAATTGCCACCTGTGGCTGATTTATAATTGGTGTTCCCATGGCATTTCCAAACGAACCTACATTTGTAATGGTGTATGTCCCTCCCTGAATTTCATCGGGTACTAATTTTCCAGTCCTAGCCCTGTTTGCAAGATCATTTACCGTTGCTGTTAATCCGAATAGATTCATTCGGTCTGCATTTTTCACTACAGGAACTATTAAATTTCCACTAGGTAAAGCAGCAGCCATTCCTATATTAATATTTTTTCGAATAATTATTTTTGTGCCGTCAACCGAAACATTGATCATCGGAAAATCTTTAATGGCTTTTACTAATGCCTCAATAAATATAGGGGTATAAGTGAGTTTTTGTTTTTCACGTTTTTCAAATTCACCTTTTACTTTTTCTCTCCATTGTACCATAGTTGTAACGTCAGCTTCAACATAGGAAGTAACATGCGGAGAAACCTGCTTACTCATAACCATATGGTCAGCAATGAGTTTACGCATTCGATCCATCTCAACAATTTCATCCCCATTCATCAAAGTAATTTTTGGAGAAATCTTGAATTCAGTTTTTTGCCCATTTTCATTTACAACTGAAGCAAGGGGCAAATGTGAATTTTGAGTGTGCGATTGAATTTTGCCCTTATTTGGAAGGTAATTGAGAATATCATTTTTAGTTACGCGACCCTGAGCGCCTGTTCCTGCGATGGAATCCAACTCAACAATAGAAATTCCTTCTTGCTTTGCAATGTTACGCACGAGAGGAGAGTAAAAACGGGAGGTTTGAACTGATTGCTTTTCAGTTGTTGGACTTTGTTCAATTGCAAGAGCAACACTTTCTATTACAATACTCGGTTCAATGACTGTTTCTTTCTTTTGTTCAACAACAACTGTGGCTATTTCTTTCTTTACTTCACTCGCATTTGCAGATGTGTTAATCAGTGCTACAGGTTTTCCAACTTGAACTACATTGCCTTCATTAAATAGTTTTTTAATTAGAATACCTTCAAATGGAGAAGGTATTTCTGTATCGACTTTATCTGTAGCAATTTCAAGAAGTGGCTCATCGAGGGTAATTGAATCACCTTCGTTTTTAAGCCATTTAATTATTGTGGCTTCGGCAACACTTTCGCCCATTTTTGGCATAATTAATTCTACCTGTGCCATGCGCTAAACGATGAATTTTTATTTATTTGTAATTGAACGTTCTTCTGATGTAAAAATACGGCTTTTTGGGCAATTTTATTCAAATGAGAAACAATAAAAATTCCGATTCAGTTTATTTGATTAAAAACAGATAGGTGAACCGCTTATTTATTAGCGTTGTTGTACTAAAGTATCATGGCTTCATTTCAATAGTTTACAATACAATTTTACACACAATAGGAAAGTGATCCGACATCTTTTTCGTTTCAATGGTTTTAAATTCAAACGATTTCATTTTTTTACTATGAAAGATATAATCGATACGAGGTAGTGGAAGAGGGTTTTGTAGTGTCTTTCCCAATCCAGTTCCACTTTCAATAAAGGCATCTGTAAAGCCGTTTGAAAGGGTGTTGTAGGTGTAAGAGATTGGCGTATCGTTAAAATCACCACAAATTATAATTGGATAAGGACATTCTGAAATATTTTGTGCAATGGCTTCTGCTTGTGGAGCCCTTTTCCGATAAGCGAGTTGCATTCTTCTTAAAATATTTTTAGAATTTTCTATCTCGGCAACTGCATCTTCCCCTTTCACAACTTTATCTAAGAATTTATAATCTGAATAGTCGAAGTTCACCGACTGTAAATGCATGTTGTAAATTCGAATTGTATCAGCATTAATCAATACATCTGTATAGATGCAAATATTATTATTTCGGTTACTAAATACAATTTTCCCTTGGTTTAGTATAGGATATTTGGAAAATGTTACGACTCCCCAATGGTTAAATTTTCGGGCAGATGTGGTGTATTCTACATGCGCGTAGGGGAGACCAAGTGTTTTTTTTAAGGAGTCAAGGTTTTGAAAAACACCGGCATCTTGGTTAAAAAATTCTTGAAGATTTAATACATCAGGTAGTTCTTTTTTAATGAGTGTAAACATTTTATTTCGTGCTTGTTTATCTCCACTCCAATTATAATAGTCGAAAAGTTTGACATTATAACTCATCACTTTAATCGCATTTTTAGGTGCTGCTGCTGTTTCAAAGTGAATGCTTAATTGTTTTTCATAATAAGGGAAGCTCAATATTAAAACGGCTAAAGTATAAAACGCTTGTTTGCGTAAACGAATGGTCCACAGAAAAAGAAAAAGTAAATTAATGATGACAAAAACAGGATGCAATAATCCGAAAAAAGCCAGCGGCCCAAAAATAGTAGGACTTACAAAAGGAGCACAGCACGCAATTAGAAGTCCGATTATGGCAAACCAATTCAACCCAAGTATGATTTTACTAAACCAGCCAAGTTTTTTTTTCGTTGTGCCTTTCGTTGCTGTTAGCAATGGTGTTTCTTTCTTCAAAACAATTTAATTGATTAGAATTGGGTATGATTTTTTTGTAGAAATTCTTTTTCACTTTGGTTGAGACTATCATACCCTGAACGAGAAATTTTATCAAGTATTTCATCAACCCTGATTTTGACAGAAGTTTTTTTTAAATTATAAATTTCATCAATCGTTTTTTCCGTTCGGCTATGCTCAATCCTTAATTTACTTTTATTGAAATTTAAGAGTTGCATAATTTTATCTATAAAAGTATTTCCTTTTCTAATTTGTGTTCCATAAATTAATCCGAAAACAGCCCCCCCGATGTGTGCTGCCTTTCCTCCTGTATTGTCTGTGAGGTCAAGTAAGGAAGTCAACAGAAATGAAACTAATGCTAGCCATTTTAGTTTTATCTTAATCCCGAAGGGAAACAAGGTGTAGTCGGGACTAAATGCAGCAGCGGCAATTACAATTGCCATAACACCGGCAGAAGCTCCTTCTAGTTGAGAATTTTTAAGATTTGGAATTAAATTACAAATCAAAATAAATAGTATTCCTCCACAAATTCCTCCAATGACATAGGTGCCAATTACTCTTGCTCCGCCCAGTATATCGCTGAAAACTTTTCCAAGAAAATAAAGCCACAACATATTGGAAATAACATGCATAAATCCAAAATGGACAAACATGTATGTGAATAAAGTCCAAAATCTTGTAATCAGGTTCCTTGGTGTTGCAGGCAAATCTGAATAATCTGAAACTGTTTTATAAGCCATTAAGGGTTCGTATCCATATAAGGTAAGAACGCTTACGGTAATATTTAAGACTATAAATACAATGCAGTTTATAAAAATCAATCGAATGAGTGTCCCGTAAGTTCCATTCAATGCAATTTTTATGTCGCGTGTTATACTCATTTTAATAAAAGTGAGTTTTGTTTTGTGAATAGATTTTCACAAGAATAAAACCAAAAATCATTCCACCAACATGTGCGAAGTGTGCTACATTATCACTTGAATCTATATGTACTGAATTATAGAGTTCTGCAACGCCATAAAATACAGCTAGCCATTTTAATTTGACGGGAATTGGAATGAACATCATATACATTTCTGTATTTGGAAATAGTAGTGCAGCACCCATTAAAATTCCATAAACAGCACCAGAGGCACCAATTAATATTCCTGCAGGAGGATAAGTTAACAAGGCCTCAATAATTCCAGGCACATTCCCTACAAATGAATTATACTGAATAGCAGATACCCAAATTTGGTAAATAATTGAAGCACCCACACCGCAGATGAGGTAAAAAATCAGAAAACGTTTAGTTCCGAATGCGTTTTCAAGCATGGCACCGAATACCCAAAGCCCAAACATATTAAAAAGAATATGTCCAAAATCGGCATGCATGAAAATACTTGTGACGTATTGATAAAAATGAAATTCTTTAGAAAATGGGTGGTGCAACCCTAATATATTTCCTAAGTCAATGTACTTACTTTCTGCAAAATTTTTAGCGATAAAAAAAATCACATTGATCACAATTAAATTCAATACACCTGGAGGCATTCTATTTTGCGACATTGGACTAAAGCGTTGGTAATTCATTAACGGCGGAATAATTTATCTAATTCGTCAATTGGAAAATTTATAAATGAAGGTTTTCCATCAGGTGCATGGGAGGGCATTGTGCAAGCAAACAATTCATCAATAAGGGCAATCATTTCATTTGGAGTCAATGATTTGCCAGCTTTTATGGCTGCTTGCTTCGCCATCGAACGGGCTATGTTTTCTTGTGGTTGTAAATGTAATTCTTGCTCATTTTGCTTATAACTTTCAAGTATTCCTTCCACCAATGTTACACAACTTTTTTCTTCTGTTCCAGCAGGAATACCGTGTACTATAAATGTATTTGCGCCAAAGGAACGTAAATCAAAACCGATAGCACTAAAATCTTCTAGTAGGTCAGTAACAAGCATTACATCGGCTATAGAGAATTCAATTGTTTCTGGAAACAATAATTGTTGACTAGGAGCATTGCTATTTTCAATTACTCGTAAATATTTTTCAAAAAGAATTCTTTCATGCGCACGATGTTGATCAATTACAAGTATGCCCGATTTTACGGCTGTTAATATGTACCGTTCGTGTAATTGCCATAATTTTCCAGCATTGGCAAATTCGTTTTCATTTTTTAATTCAGTTTGTTGGAATACTTCGTCTTCCGCATTCCCTTGCAGTAATGTGCTTTCCCTTGTGTCCTCTGTTTTTACATGTGCATTGAACATTTCCTGCCAATTGGAGGGAATACTTTTTTCGTTTTGTGCAAAAGATTGCCCCCCATAACTACCTGCTGTGACACTTGGATTATTATTGGTGAATGGATTGTAATTCGGATTTACTTTTATAACCGGAGCAGTTGGCATTTCTTTTCTATTGTATGGAATTTCCATACTCATTTCTTGATTAAAATCTAAGGTTGGCGAAATGTTGTATTGCCCTAACGCACGCTTCACACTCGAACGTAAAATAGCATAAATCGATTGGTCATCTTGAAATTTCACTTCTGTTTTTGTAGGATGAATGTTAACGTCAATGCTTTGGGGATCCACATCAAGAAAAAGAAAATAGGTAGGGTAGCTATCGTGTGCTAATAATTGATCGAATGCTTTTTGAACAGCATGGTGTAGGTATCCATTTTTAATGAATCGGTTGTTCAAAAAGAAAAATTGTTCGCCTCGAGTGCGTTTTGCAAATTCAGGTTTCCCAATAAAACCAGTGATTTGTACAATATCAGTTTTTTCATCAACAGGCACTAATCGTTGGTTATATGGATTTCCATAAAGTGCGATTATTCGTTGCTTTAAATTCCCTTTGATAAGGTTATAAACTTCCGTTCCGTTGTTTGTAAATGAAAAGGCAATGTGTGGGTGTGCAAAGGCAACGCGCTCAAACTCTTCGAGGATGTGACGAAATTCAACAGCATCTGATTTTAAAAAATTCCTTCTTGCTGGAACATTAAAAAACAAATTTTTAATGCTAATCGATGTTCCTTTTGGAAAGGCACATGGTTCTTGCGATTCGAATTTACCACCTGCAATTTGGATGCACGTCCCCGTTTCATCTTCTTCTCTTTTTGTTTTCAATTCCACTTGCGCAATAGCCGCAATGGAGGCCAGTGCTTCACCACGAAAGCCCATCGTATGTAGGTTAAAAAGGTCTGCTGCGGTTTTTATTTTAGATGTTGCATGCCGTTCAAATGAAAGTCGTGCATCTGTCTCCGTCATTCCTTTGCCATCATCTACAATTTGAAGAAGCGTTCTTCCCGCATCTTTGACAATTAATTTTACATGGGTAGCATCTGCATCAACCGAATTTTCCATCAATTCCTTTACTGCCGACGATGGACGCTGCACCACCTCACCTGCAGCAATCTGGTTAGCAACTGAATCGGGAAGCAGGTTGATGATATCTGGCATTGGGGATTGAAAATTGGGAATAATTAAATACGAATAGGATTAATACAAAGATAATTTTTACTTAAGAAAATAGGTGTGTTTTCTTGCAATTTTTTACACAATCTCTATTTCGATAAATTTTCAAATTTTTTATTGTATTAATAGCGTATTTCTTGTGTGTTTTAAAAAAATTCTTGAAATGGGGCAATTGCAAG
>NSIF01000037.1 GCA_002737665.1 Flavobacteriales bacterium
CACAATTGCAACAGTTGAGTTTTGTGCTCCGTAGACAATTTTTGGTTACAGAAAGTTCTGTCCTCCGTATCAATCCGCTGCGGATGGTAAAAATCGCCACCTTCACCTTCGCCCAAAAATTTTAGGTGAAAGTTTAAACGACAAACTGTAAAAAAGACGATTACCATCAAAAAAAAATGATAATTATTAATATATATCGTAATATTGAAGTGCAAATTGGAAACTAAAACCCAATCTAAAAAACGGGGGTATTCTGAAAAGCAAAACGACTCGTTCAACAATAAAAAATAATATGAAAAAATCTTCAAATTTTATTCTAACACTAATTTCCCTTCTGTTTATTCAAATGCAGAGCAATGGACAAAACGCTGAATGCGGTACCGATTATATACATAACAATTTAATGCAAACCGATACTGCTTACCAGAAGCAAATACTTTTACTTGAATCGCAAGTTGAAGCTAGTATTCAAAATCAAGCAACTATTAATTTAAGAACTACAATTTACACCATTCCTGTTGTTGTGCATGTTATTAATTTAGGTGAGTCTATAGGAACAGGTACCAATATTTCGAATACTCAAATTCAACAAGCTATTGCAGGACTTAATGACCGCTTTAGAAATGTAAACGGTTTAGGTGCTGATGTTGAAATGGATTTTTGCCTAGCAAGTAAAGACCCAAACGGTAATTCAACTAATGGCATTAACAGGGTTAATGGTTCAAGTGTTCCAAATTATTCAGCAAATGGGATAAAACCAACAGGCAATACGTGTAGCGGAGCAGTTGAAACTACCATTAAGGATTTAAGCAGATGGCCTGTTTCTGACTATTATAATATTTGGGTAGTTAGCGAAATATGCAATGGTGGATTTGTTGGATTTGCATCGTATCCAGTTGGGGGACTTTATGATGGATTAGTTATTGTTTCCACCTCTATGACAGGCAACAGTGGAACATTACCACATGAAGTTGGTCACGGTTTTTTTCTTTATCATACCTTCAAAGGTGATGGCAATAATGTTTCTTGTCCATTAGACACTAATTGTCTTGTAAATGGAGATAATATATGCGATACGCCACCTCATAAACAAAGCGATTGCGGCACAACTAATCCATGCACTTCGGCTGGTGTGTGGGATAACAGCCGGTATAATTATATGGCTTATTGTCCTTTAGTTAACAGATTTACGCTAGGGCAGAAAAATAGAATTAGAGCTACAGCCATTGTTGCGCCCAGAGCAAGTTTACTAACATCAGTAGGTTGTGGTATTGTAGAAATTAATGAAATAAGTAGTACTAATACATTTTCTATTTTTCCGAATCCTACTCAAAGTAAAATCAATGTAAGAGCAGCTGTAAAGCTTTTAGGATCACCTTACGTAGTTTATGACAATACAGGTAAAACAATTATAAAAGGAAAAATAACTTCTGAGGACACAATTATTGAGTTAGGTAATTTACCTGGAGGTATTTATTTGTTAAATGTCGGTGAAAATTTAAAAAAGACATTTATAGTAACAAAAGAATAAACCATATTTTCGCTGTTACACATACAACATTGAAAAAAGCAGTTAACCTATTTCTATTAGCATTTTACGCATTTGGTACTTTCTGTTTGCCGATGGGCGACTTTTTAGTGTAACATGGCATCAGCACAAAATAAATAATCCACACCACCCTGAATACTAGAGTGTAGAAAATATATCGTATTTTGTGGTCTGCATTAATAATTAGAATTTCAAAACCAAACCTATGAAACAAGCTGTTTTATCTTTAATTACAATAACTTACTTATTGACAAGTTGTGGCGGTTCGAGTAACTCCGAAAACGTTGCAAAAACTCCAGAAGAGTTAAAAATGGAATTAGTAGCGCAAGAACAATTAGAGCCCTTAACCTACTTAACGGTTAATGCAAAAATGAAAGAAGACCAAATTAAAACTAGAGACGCTGGGTTATTTCACAAATCAGAATACGATGCTGACGGAAATACAATTTATGGGACAATTAAAAATTCCGCAACAATTGCGCAATTTAAAGATGTAGTTGTAACAGTAACTTTTTATTCTCAAACAGAAACTGCTATAGAAACAAAAGACTATGTATTTTATGAATTGTATGCTCCTAATTCCACAACTAATTTTGAATTAAAAATATACCCTCCCGAAGCAATGGCGGAATTTGGTATAGAGATAAAAAACGCAACGGCTGTAGACTAAAACTCTTCTGTTATAAACACATTAGCTTCATGATTTGAATGAAATTTAAATTTTTTATTCAACCGGAAAAATAAAAATTACACTATGAAGAACAGAATTACAAAAATATTTTTTATTGCCATCTTTTGTTCCTTGATGCTTAGTTTTTCAAGTACCGCCCAAATTGTAATTAACGAAGGGTCAAACAGAAATTATTCAACTCTTGCTGACGAAGACGGCGATTACCCAGATTGGATTGAACTTTACAATGCTGGAAGTTCGTCAATAGATTTATTCGACTATACATTAACTGATGATGCGGCATTGCCAGCTAAATGGTCCTTGCCACACATGGTTATTTTACCAGGACAATATAAAATAATTTTTTGCAGTAAAAAAAATAGAGCACCAACTACCTCATTTATTAATGTGGTAACCTCTACAAATTTTAATGCAACAACTGGTTGGAATACACATAATTTTACAACACCATTTTTATGGGATGGTATTTCCAACGTTATTGTAAACACCTGCTCCTACACTTCTAATGGATACACCTCGAATTCGGTCATGAATCAAACGACAATGCCCTATTCAGCTTCCGTTTCTGCATACAATGATGGAAGTCCGGCAGCTTGTGGATTCGCGAGCGGCGCCGTTTCAAACATGCGACCAAATATGCAACTCAATGGTATTGCAATCGGAACCGGCACAGTACAAAATTGCAACACCTGCTATCCTGCTCCCTATGGAGATTGGTATTGGTGCGCAAAAAATCAAATGATTATTCGTGCTTCAGAAATGACTGCTGCGGGATTATTAGCAGGAAACATCACATCTCTTGGCTTTGATGTTGTAAGCCCAGATCCTGCAACGTATGACTACATTGATATCAATATGAAATTAGTTACTCAAAATGCAGTAACTGCAAATTTTATTACAGTTGATACCAGTAATAGTTTACACACTAATTTTAAAATATCAACCAATGGCGATTCCATTTATTTATTCAATACTGTTACACAAAGTTTAGAAAGTTCTTTGTGGATCAATTCAAACAGTCTTGATGTAAGTAACGGTTTGTTTCTTGATGCAAGTTCTAATGTTGTCTTGTTTCAAACTCCAACACCTGGAAATACAAATAACAATTCAGCAACATTTACGTACTCCGAAATAATCCCTTCGTTTAACATTGGATCTGGAAATTACCAATCACCACTTTCGGTTATTATTTATAACATAAACCTTCCAAGCGATAGTTCACAAATATATTACACTACTAACGGTGACGATCCAACAACGGCCTCTACACTTTATACAGGTACTCCAATAAATATTTTTTATTCTACAATTCTTAAAGCTCGTGCCTTTGCCAACAATGTTTTACCTAGTCCAATTGCTGTTGCCTCCTATTTAATGGGAGTAAGTCATGTAACACCAATACTTTCTGTAGTAACAGACAATGCTAATTTGTATGGCAGCGGAGGAATATTTGACAATTGGCAACAAGACTGGACGCGTCCGGCATATGTTGAATATTTCGATACTGCTCAATACCTAATTTTTTCTAGAAATGCTGGAATGCAAATTGATGGTGGCGCTGGAGGAAGTCGTTCACATGCTCAACATTCTTTTCGTATAGAAATGTCCCATCCTGTCATTGGTGATGGATCCGTTAATTATCCAATTATCCCAAACAGACCAAACCGTACGAAGTACAGTAACATGTATTTACGAAATGGAAGTAATCAATTTATGATTCTTCCCCACAAAGATGCTTCTGCAGTAATGGGCATGTGTGAAGAAACAAATAATTATTTCTCGGCTTGGCGACCTATAAGCGTTTACATTAACGGTAGTTATTTTGGATTGTATGAGTTGAGAGAAAAGTTTGATACTGAATATTTCAAAACTCTTGAAGGAGCAAATCCTGATTCCGTTGATATTTTTTCTGCGAGCTATTGGTATGGAGGAGTATTACGATCAGTAGAAGGAAGTACAGACTCGTTTTACGTAGCATACAATGCAATGACGGCATTAAATCCAATTGACACTGGCTTTTGGAACATGGCTGACAAATATTTTGACATGACGTATTACACCGACTATCTTATTGGTGAAAGTTGGTTTACAAATGTTGACTGGCCATACAACAACATCAAAATTTACAGATCAGACAAAACTAATTACCGTTACCGGTTTTGTACAATAGATTTGGAATTAGGATTTGCACCAAACTATTTTACGGATTGTTATTTTGATCACATCAACTACATGTTGAATGGTGATCCCAATATTCCATATATCAATGTTTTTTTAAGAGCAATTCAAAATAAAAGATTCCATGACCATTTCATAAATAGGTTTGCCGATTTAATGAATACCTCCTACCTACCGAGTCGCCTTATAGGTATAGAGAGTACCATGTTTAACCAAACTGTTGTTGAAATGCAAAATGAATTTGCGCGATGGGGAAATCCAAATGCTATTCCACAACAGATGAATGATTTTTACAACAATCACATTCAATTTGATACACAAATAGCAGCAAGAACACCAGAAGTTCGCAATCACATTCAAACTAATTTTTCATTAGCTAACCAAGTTGATTTAACCTTAGATGTTTTTCCTCCAGGTGCGGGAACAATCCACATCAGCACCATTACGCCAACTACTTATCCATGGCAAGGTGTTTATTTTAATGGAATTCCAGTGAAAATAGAAGCCATTCCAAATCCGGGGTATAATTTCTTACAGTGGGGTGATAATGGAATAATAGCTGATACATTAAATATTGTTTTTAATGATACGCTAGAAACATTCTTGACCAACTTCACCGCTTACTTTGCAATTAATCCTGTGGGCATAAGTTCACTCAGCAGCAATGAACAATCATGGTTGTTGTTCCCCAACCCAGCTACTAACAATTTATTTATAATAAATAACAATAACAACAACCAAAATAAATTTTCGTACCAAATTCTTGACCTCGCTGGCAGAGTGTTGATTTCAGAAAAAAATATGGTTCATAGTACAAAAACAGAAATCAATATTATAGAACTTCCAGAAGGTGCTTATTTACTTCAACTGTTTGAAGGAAACGAAATAAGTAAACAGTTTAAATTCGTCAAAACTTCGAAATAAATTTTATACTGTTAAAACGCTAATTTAAAAAGTAATGAAAAAATTAATTTTAATCCATTTTTGCTTTTTATCTTTAATTATATCTTCATTTTCTACTTCCTGCAATTCCACTACCAAAAAACTAGATTTAGTAGCACAGAGCACAGAGCAGCAATCTTTATCATTAGAAAATGGGAATACCCAAACAAAGAATTTAATTGAAAATGCAATTGTTAAATACAAACTAGTTGAAATTTTAGGACAATTTCCACCTGCCGGAGGAACGTACAGTTTCAATAAAATAAAAAATAGTTGGGGCATGCCACCAACAGGTGCAGGTATAATGGCCTATATTTCATCGGAGAAAATAAATCCTGAAAAAGCAGACCTAAGTCAAATAGCGACGAAACTCACGCAGGATTTTTCAAAAGCCAACACTGATTTACTTAACTCTTGTTACATTTCAACAAATACCGAAAGCGGAAAATTAAAATTATCCCTATATTATAAAAATGCAATTGCTTACCAATGTGAAATAGCACAATTGAAAAATAATAATTCTACTGAAAATAAAATTTGTGATGTCGCATTAATAAAACAATTTGACTTGGCGGCAATAAACGAAGGCTCGATGGATCTTGCAGCGGGGAAAAACTACAGTTTCAGTGGAAATAACAAAACAATTGTTCTTGGCTTTGAAAATGATATGGGAAATTACACGCTTTTATTTGAAGCTCAAGAATAAGCTATTTTCAATTAAAAAAATTATAGCAATCCCTCCATTTCAGTTTGAATTTTTTTTGCTTCTTTCCTTGCTTTTTCCGCAAAATCCTCTCCGGAACCGGCATACAATATAGAACGAGAAACATTAACTAAAAGTCCGCACTGTTTATTCATTCCATATTTCGCAACATCTGCTAGCGATCCGCCTTGAGCGCCAACACCCGGCACCAATAAAAAATGATCAGGAATAATTTTACGAATCTGTGCTAAATATTCTGCTTTAGTCGCACCCACAACAAACATCATGTTATCAGCACTACCCCAAGTTTTAGATTTTTTAATCACTTCTTCGTAAAGCGTTCCACCCTTTGCTAATTGCAACAACTGAAAATCAAAAGCTCCCTCATTAGAAGTAAGCGCAAGTAGAATAACCCATTTATCATAATAACCCAAAAAAGGTTTTACAGAATCGCTACCCATATAAGGTGCTACAGTTACAGAATCAAAACCGTAATGCTCAAACATAGAACGCGCATACATCGTAGATGTATTTCCAATGTCTCCACGTTTCGCATCGGCTATGGTAAAAATTTCTGAAGGAATAAGTTGCATGGTCTGCTCCAAACTTTTCAATCCTGAAACGCCATTTGCCTCATAAAAGGCAAGATTGGGTTTGTAAGAAACACATAAATCATGTGTCGCTTCAATAATTTGCTTATTGAATTCAAAAACTGGATCTGCTTTTTTAAGAAGATGTTTTGGTATTTTCTTTATATCGGTATCAAGTCCAATACAAAGAAAACTTTTCTTCTGAAGAATTTGTTCGTAAAGCTGGGAGCGATTCATTAACTAAAGATAACGCTTTTGTTTCATTTTATTTTTAAAAGAAAATTACCCTATTTATGGTAAAAATTATTGCATCCCTTCTTTAATTCGCTCCGCATTTTCAGCCAACTGCAACGCATCTATCATATCTTGAATTTCACCATTCATGAAAGAAGGTAAATTATGCTGCGATAAAGAAATTCGATGGTCTGTTACTCGAGACTGAGGAAAATTATACGTCCTTATTTTAGCGGATCGATCGCCAGTCGAAACAATTGTTTTGCGCATGCTCGCCGACTTTGCATTTTTCTTTTGCAATTCGATTTCATATAATTTTGTCCTCAACATAGCCATAGCACGCTCCCGATTACCTAATTGTGAACGTTCTACTTGACAAGTAATCACAATACCCGAGGGTTTGTGTGTCAACATCACCTTTGTTTCCACTTTATTTACGTTCTGTCCACCTGCACCACCAGAACGGGCTGTTTGAATTTCAATATCAGCAGGATTGATCACAACATCCACTTCTTCAGCTTCAGGCATCACCACTACAGTCGCAGCAGAAGTATGAACTCGTCCCTGCGTTTCTGTATTGGGCACACGTTGCACGCGGTGAACACCTGATTCATATTTTAAAATTCCATAAGCACCAGGACCTGTTACTTCAGCAAGAATTTCTTTGTACCCACCCATTGTTCCTTCTGAAAAATCGATAATTTCTAATTTCAAACTGTTCATCTCGCAATAACGTGTATACATTCTAAACAGATCACCTGCAAAGATAGCGGCCTCATCACCTCCCGTTCCTCCTCGAATTTCAAGCACCGCATTTTTTTCATCTTCCGGATCTTTTGGAATTAACATATTTCGAATTTTCTCTTCGATGATGGGAACTTTCGGTTCGAGTTCAAAAATCTCCGCTTTCGCCATCGTTAAAAAATCTTGATCTTTCTCAATTGCCAAAACCTTTTTTGCTGAGGTGATATTTTCAAGCAATAAACGATATTCATGATACGCTTCAACAATTATACCGAGGTCTTTGTATTCCTTATTCAATTTTGCAAACACTTTCATATCGGACATGGAAGCAGGATCACTCAATTTGAGTTCAACCTCTTGTCTTCTATTTTCTATGGCGGCGAGTTTATCTAACATAACTAATTAGTAATTAAGATTTGAAAATATTTTTAGTGTAATCGTTTTTATAAAATGGATTTTGAAAAATAATTAGAGCTGGAAAGACTCTACTAATTCAATAGCGTAGCTAATAATGAAACTCCCCGAACTCCGAAGAGATGGTTAATTTCTTTTCTGTGCAAGCTTCTACCCTACCCACTATCCGCGCATCGATGTTGAATGACTTTGAAATTTCCATAATGGAGTCAGCATGTTCTTTCGAAATGTAAACTTCCATGCGATGACCCATATTGAATACTTTATACATTTCTTCCCAACTCGTTCCACTTTGATCTTGAATCAATTTGAACAATGGAGGAACAGGAAATAAATTGTCTTTTATGACGTGAACATTTTTTACAAAGTGCAATACTTTTGTTTGGGCACCACCACTACAATGAACGAGTCCGTGAATGTCGTTTCTGTGTTTTGCTACTATTTTTGTAATGACAGGCGCATAGGTTCTAGTAGGTGAAAGTACCAATTTTCCAGCGGTCATTTTTTTTCCGTTTCCAATGTCAATTTCGTCAGTCAATTTTATTTTTCCGCTATACACTAAATCGGCAGGGATTTTCGGATCAAAACTTTCGGGATATTTTTTTGCTAAAGAATTTTCAAACACATCGTGACGAGCAGAAGTTAAACCGTTACTTCCCATTCCTCCGTTATATTCTTTTTCATAGCTCGCTTGTCCACAAGATGAAAGTCCGACAATCACATCACCAACTTGAATTTTATCATTTGAAATTACATCACTGCGTTTCATTCTCGCAATAACCGTTGAATCAACAATTATTGTTCTGACTAAATCGCCCACGTCTGCCGTTTCTCCACCTGTAGATGTGATTCCAACACCGAGTGCTCGCATTTCCTCCAGGACTTCTTCTGTTCCGTTAATGATGGCAGAAAGCACTTCTCCAGGAATCATATTTTTATTTCTACCGATAGTGGAGGACAATAAAATAGTATCAATTGCACCCACACATAAAAGGTCATCGGTATTCATCACAACTGCATCCTGCGCAATTCCTTTCCAAACACTTATATCACCTGTTTCTTTCCAATACAAATAAGCAAGTGCTGATTTTGTTCCCGCGCCATCTGCATGCATCACCAAGCAATAATTTTCATCGCCAGTTAAATGATCAGGTATAATTTTGCAAAATGCATTGGGAAAAAGACCCTTGTCAATATTCTTAATCGCGTTATGAACGTCTTCCTTGGAAGCCGAAACACCTCGTTGATTATATTTTAAGTCTGTCATGCTTGTAAATAAGAAGCGCCCCGTTTTGTTGCGGAGCGCTTCAATGTATAGCATCCACCGAAGCAGATATTTTATCTAATTCCTATTTAGGAACGTCAGTAGCTTCAGAATCGCCTGATTCATCAAACGCACCAGCATTTACTTTAGGACGAATAATTTTACGCTCATTTTGATCAGCAGGTGCGTTAGGATCAACATAATCCCATGAAAGCACTTTGAATACAGAACGACGATTTAAATCAAAAAGAGCTTCTTGTTCTTGTTTTGATTTTTTACCCATAATGTATTTCTCTGTAAGAATAGAACCATCTTGCATTTTAAGTGGCTTTTCCTCTCCATAACCTTTTGCTACAATTCGCTCTTGAGGTATTTTTTTCTCAACAACAAGGTAATCAACACATGATTGAGCACGTGCCTGAGAAAGTGTTTGGTTGTATTTGTTAGATGCACGACTATCTGTGTGAGAACTAATCTCGATTATAATAGATGGATTATCTAACAAAGTCTGATAAAGGAAGTTAAGCGAATCTTTTGACTCTGGCTTAAGCGTTGATTTATTTAGGTCATACAACACGGCAGGGAAACGAATTTCAGATTCAGCAGGAACAAGACAAAAATCTTTTACAAAATCCTTTGAAACCATTTCGCCAACGGTAGTGACTTTTCCTTTGTCTTTATCTGGAAGATTTAAATAACCTTCAGCTTTATCACTACTCGCTTTATCCGCGAACACAACTAAAATATAAGATACTTCAGGAAGAAGGTCAAACTTATAAGTACCCTTTGCATCAGTTGTAACTTCCAATGCAGATCCGTCAGATCCAACCATACGCACATTAGCTCCAGCCACTAAAACACTTGGACCATACTTACAATCTGTAATTGTACCAGCTAAGTGGAAAACTAAAGGCGGAAGGTAGAAAGACCAAATATCATCATCACCTTTTGTGCCTTCACGATTAGAGGTGAGGTAACCTAAATCCTTTTTACCATCAAATACAATTCCGAAATCATCACCAGAAGAATTCATTGGGAATTTCAAATTTTCAGGGTTACCATATTTCCAAGTCTTTGGTTCAGTTAATGCGCATTTGAAAACATCAAGCCCACCCATTCCCAATTGACCATCAGAAGAAAAATAAAGATCGCCCGCTTCAGATAAATAAGGAAATCCTTCACGACCAGAAGTATTTATTTGTGGTCCCATGTTAACGGGCTTTCCCCATTTTTTTGTTTTTTTATCAAATGTAGATTTCCATAAATCAGAAAAATGCCCGCCTGTAGAACCTGTCATATCAGAAGAAAAAATCATTACTTGCTCGTCAACAGAAATTGTTGGGTGACGGAAATTAAAACTGTCAAGCATTGCAACATCTAAACCAAACTCAATGAGTTCAGCTGGTCCCCAAGCATTTCCTTTTTTTGTGGACATGTAAATTTTACAAGTGATTAATTTCTTTTTCAATTGCTCACAGCGTGTGAAATAAATTTTATCTCCTTTTTTATTTACGCAAGACGCGCCTTCATTTCCAAGTGCACTGTTTACTTCACCTTGAATAACTGAAGGAGTTGACCACTTTCCGTTCTTGTCAACTTTTGTCTCGAACAAATCAGAATACATAGTTCCTGAAATAGGATCTATTTTACTTCCAGTTTGTCCTTCACGCTTTGAAGTAAACACTAATGCAGTATGCTTCTTATCGCCGTATGTTGGGGAAAAATCGTAATCTTTTGAATTAATTTGTGCCATGTTATCTACAACATAACGCGTTGGAGCATCTTTCCATTTTTGTGCAAGCTCTGAGGATTTAATTCCATTTTCTCCAGCTGGATCTGATGGTACTAGTTTTTGATACTCCTGAAATGCAGTGATGGCCTCATCGTATTTCATATTAATTTTTTGGGCCTCAGCAAAATAAAGATACATTTTATCATTATTATGTTTTGCTTTAATAGCTTTAGAATACCAGCTTTCTGCTAATTTCCAATCCATCATCATTCGGTAACTCTCACCAATCTGGAACATGATACGAGCCTTTTCCTGTTTATTTTTAATTTTTGCCATCCCCTTTTTATAGAGATCGCTAGCATTATAATACTGCTGTGATTCAAAAGCTTTGTCAGCATCACGGATGTAATTCTTCTGCGCATCAGCGTTCATAACAAATGCAATCATTAGAAATACAGTAACAGAGAAAACTTTAATAAGTTTCATAGATTTTTTTTTGTGTTTCAGATTTACTTGGGTGCTAAGATAATTAAATCCTTAAAACAAGGGGGCATCAAAGTTAAATTAGAATGCTAAAAGTTTAATTATTTCATTGTTTGAAATTCGTGACTTTTAAAATTAATTCGATTTCATACGAATAAAATTGTTTAAACTACTGATAATCAAATTAATATACTCTAATTTCAAGCATGCAATTTGCTAAATTCGTGTAAAAGCCAATTACTTTGTAAATAACAATTCTCTGTACTTTGGCAATGGCCAAACCTCATCGGCAACAATCATCTCCAATTTATCCACATGATCACGAATAATATCAAAAAATGGCTTTACGGTATTACAATACGCTTCGGCCTTTATTTTCCAGTCTTCAATATTATTAGCTTTTCTGCGAGCTTCAATCATTGCATCTACATTCGTTTTGATACCATTCACATGAGCAGAAATAGCTGTAATCATTTCCAACTGAGTAGCAGTCGCACTTTTATAATCGCTTGCTGATAATATTTCTTTTAACCCTAAAACATTTTTAATTATCGTATTTTGATATTGTAGAGCAGTTGGAAGAATATTTATCATTGCGATATCGCCCATTGCACGAGATTCAATCTGAATTTTCTTCACATACGTTTCCAAATAAATCTCATACCGAGCATGTTGTTCGCGTTCTGTCAATACGCCATGGCGTTCAAACATCTTAATGTATTTTTTATTAAGCCATGCATCAAGTGCTTCTGGAGTGGTTTTGAAATTATTTAAACCACGCTTTGTTGCTTCCACTACCCACTCTTCGCCATAGCCATTTCCTTCAAATCTAACACGCTTACTTGCTACAATATAATCACGTAATATTTGAAAAATAGCTTCGTCTTTTTCTACACCACTTGCAATCAACGCATCAACATCCTTTTTAAATTGCACCAATGTGTCAGTCATAATTGTATTCACAACGGTCATTGCACCCGAACAATTTGCTGCCGAACCAACAGCTCTAAATTCAAATTTGTTACCGGTGAAAGCGAATGGTGAGGTGCGATTACGATCAGTATTATCCAACAAAATATCAGGTATCTTTCCAATATTCAACTTTAATTGTGTTTTCTGATCGGGCGTCATTTTACCACTCTTTACTTTCTCCTCAATCTCATCTAGAACTGCCGTCAATTGAGAGCCAAGAAAGACGGACATGATTGCCGGTGGTGCTTCATTTGCACCAAGTCGATGATCGTTTCCCGCTGATGCAATTGTTGCACGAAGTAAATCGTCGTTGTCGTGAAAGGCCTTGATTGTATTCACGAAAAATGTTAGAAATTGTAAATTCGTCTTCGGTGTTTTGCCTGGACTCAATAAATTTTTTCCCAAATTTGTTGCCAAGGACCAATTATTATGTTTCCCACTTCCATTAACACCGGCATAAGGTTTCTCATGCAATAAAACACAAAAGTTATGGCGTCGTGCAACTTTTTGCATCAAGTCCATTAACAATTGATTGTGGTCAACAGCCAAATTTATTTCTTCATATATAGGTGCACACTCAAACTGATTTGGCGCAACTTCGTTATGCCTTGTCTTAATGGGAATGCCAAGTTTATGCGCCTCTATTTCTAAATCACGCATAAAAGAAGTTGCTCTATCAGGTATAGAACCAAAATAATGATCGTCCAATTGTTGGCCTTTAGCAGGTGCAGCACCAAATAAAGTTCGGCCTGTGGTTACCAAATCGGGACGCGCATTATTTAAGGCCTCATCAACTAAAAAATATTCTTGTTCCCAGCCGAGTGTGGCAATTACTTTAGTGACATTCTTATCAAAATATTGACATACATCAACTGCGGCCTTATCCAAAGCTGCTAGCGCTTTCAATAGTGGAGATTTAAAATCGAGCGTGTCGCCAGTATATGAAACAAAAATTGTTGGAATACAAAGTGTATCACCAATAATAAACGCGGGTGAAGTTGGATCCCATGCGGTATAACCACGTGCTTCGAATGTATTTCTAATTCCTCCATTAGGAAAGCTAGATGCGTCGGGCTCTTGCTGCACCAATTGAGTGCCACCAAATCTTTCAATAGCACGGCCACCTTCAACTGGCTCAAAAAACGCATCGTGCTTTTCTGCTGTCGTACCTGTCAAGGGCTGAAACCAATGCGTATAATGAGTCGCTCCCTTTGAAACTGACCAATTTTTCATCCCTGCAGCAATTACCTCTGCCATATTTCTGTCAATTCGTTCGCCTTTTTCAATAGCGGCCATAACAGTATTATATGCTTCCTCCGACAGATGTAATCGCATAGAATCTCTACCGAAAACATTTTCCCCATAATAAGCAGCAACACCACCAGGAGGTGTTTCAATGTGAATTGGTTTGCGACTCAAAGACTCATCTAGGGCCTTAAAACGAACGTGTGACATATTTTTAATTTTGATGCAAATGTACCTAAAACAGGGGGGGTGTTGGTAGAAAATAGATCATTTTTTACTAACATGTATGTAAAATTAGGGGGGTGCTGATGAAAATACATCAATTTACAAACATTTAGTAAAATTTGGTTGGTAACGATTGAACAACATTTCTATTAAAAGGGGGAATTTTTTTCTATTGCAAATTACTAAATGGGCTATCTTTTAACTGATATCGATTTTTTGCCAAGCTATTATCTAAATCTTGTCTAATATTTAATAAATCGAATTTCTAAAGAGCAATTAATGTTTTATAAATTTGTACCCAAATTACAAAATTTTAGAATCCTTAAATACTCAAAACACACAATCAAAAATAAAATGCTAGAAAATAACAGAATCGAAAAAATTGAGGGAATCAAAAAGGCCATTGAACCATTGCGTCAAGAAATTATTAATCATAAAGTCTATTCAATAATTAAGGATTTAGAAGACTTGAAGATTTTTATGCAATTCCATGTATTTGCCGTTTGGGATTTTATGTCGCTTCTAAAAACATTACAAAACAATTTGACTTGTACATCGGTTCCCTGGTTTCCAAAAGGTTCTGCAGACACAAGGTATTTAATAAATGAAATAGTTGTCGGTGAAGAAGCTGACATTGACTTATACGGAAACAGAAAAAGCCATTTTGAAATATACCTTGACGCAATGAAACAATGTGGAGCATCGACTTCCCAAATTGAAGTATTTACAAAAACATTAAATTCAAGTGAAAATTTTGAAACCGCATTTAACGAAGCAAATGCCCCGCAAGCTGCAAGGGACTTTGTATCATTCACATTTAAAATAATTGCTAGCAAGAAAGACTATTTACAATCCGCTATTTTCACTTTTGGTCGCGAAGACTTAATTCCAAGTATGTTCATTGCAATAATTAATGACATACATAAAAAGTTTCCTGACGAAATTTCTCTTTTCAAATACTATCTAGAACGGCACATTGAGGTTGATGGCGGGCATCATAGTCACCTTGCTTTGCAAATGACATCCAACCTTTGTGATAAAAATGATGCTTATTGGAAAGAGGCAGAGTTAGCCACAATTGAATCCTTACAAATGCGTATCAACCTATGGGATGGAATATACCAGCAAATAGTTGATCGAAAAAAAGTCCCCGCATTTGAGCAGGCAAACCATTCCGAAAAGGTTTTATAATTTTTCTGTCTGTACTAAATCAGTCACGCTTGACAGCGCCTGGAGGCACTAATGGATTTTCATTATCAATCGTCTCCTTTTCTTTAGAGACATTGAGCTCTTCCTTTGAATTGTGATGCGATTCGATTGAGTTTAATCCCTCCTTAATTCCACCGGTAATTTTTTCAGTCGCTTTTTTTAATTCTGATATTTCATCACTAATATTTATATCTCTCTGAATTTCTGTGGATCCAATTTCAATCTCACGTTGAATTTCGGCAGTTGCATTTTTCATTTGTCGCATTCCTTTTCCCAAAGCACGAGCGATCTCAGGCAATTTGCCCGTTCCAAAAAACATCACAACAAACATTACAATAAGTAAAATTTCTCCTGTTCCAAGGTTAAGAAAGAGAACAACAAATGGCATTTGCATACACAAAGTTAGGAATAAAAAAGCCGCCTAATCATGAGAAAAGGCGGCTTCGAATTAAATTCAATTGAAATTATTTTACTTCCTCAGGCTTGCTACGATCCAAATCGACAACGATTGGTGTAGCAATACAAAGTGAAGAATAAGTTCCGATGACAATACCAATCAAAAGTGCGAACGAGAATCCACGAATTGTCTCGCCACCAAAGATGAAAATTGCTAGCAACACGAAGAAGGTAATCATTGAAGTATTGATAGTTCGTGACAATGTAGAATTCAATGCGTAATTAATAGTTGGTACCTTATCCATGTTAGAAAGATTCTTTCCTTGTTTTAAAAGAAACTCGCGAATTCTATCGAATACAACTACGGTATCAGTCATAGAATAGCCCATTACCGTAAGAATCGCTGCAACAAAATGTTGGTCGAGCTCAAGTGGAAAAGGAAGTAGTCCATCAAAAATTGTATAGCAAGAAAGTACAATTAACACATCATGGAAAAGAGCGGCAACAGCACCCAAGCCATATTGCCATTTTCTAAATCGGAAGAGAATGTACAAGAACATTAATGCACAACTAATCAAAATCACAAGAAAAGATTTTGTTAAAACTTCCTGAGCAATCGTCGGACCTACTTTAATAGAGCCCATTTCCAAATATTTAACGCCAGGGTCAATAGATTTATCAATCCCTATATAAAGTTTCTTAGCAACCTCTAAATCAACATCAGTGGAAACTTCAGAAGCTTTAAAGTTGGTTGTGATTTTCAATTGGGCATCACCGCCTGCAGTTTTTACCTCTGTAGAAGTTCCTGGAAACTGAAGGTTAAGGGCTAATCTAATTTTTTCACGATCTACATCTTTATTAAATCGCACAGTATAAGAACGACCTCCACTGAAATCAACACCTTTAGAGAAACCATCATTCTTAAAGTAGAATATAACACCAAGCGCAATTATAGAAAGTGATAATAAATAATACCATTTCCTATTTTTTACAAAATCAATTTTTGTGTTTTTTAATATATTCTCAGTAGAAGCAACGGAAAACTTGATTTTACTTTCACGCTTTAACATCCCATCAAAAATCAAACGTGTAATAAAAATAGCGCAGAACATTGAACTTATGATACCTATTATAAGTGTTGTTGCAAAACCTTGAACGGGTCCTGATCCAAATGAAAATAAGATGATCCCAAGAATTAATGTTGTCAAGTTCGAGTCAAGAATGGAAGACATGGCGTGTTTATATCCATCTGCAATTGCATTCGAAATAGATTTTCCTTCTCGCAACTCCTCCCTTACTCTTTCAAAAATCAAAATATTTGCATCCACAGAAAGTGCAATAGTCAATACCATACCTGCAATTCCTGGCAATGTAAGTACAGCTCCAAGCGAACTTAGAATTCCCATCACAAAGAATATATTCACAAACAACGCTACGTCAGCAACCCAACCCGCTTTATTGTAATAGAAGCCCATATAAATGAGTACTACCAATAATGCTACAATAAAAGAAATTACTCCAGAACGAATAGCTTCAGAA
>NSIF01000038.1 GCA_002737665.1 Flavobacteriales bacterium
TGCTGTGAAATTTTTAGAATATCAAAAGTGTGATGGCCACTTCCATCATTGGTGTTGAAATAAATACCTAAGATTCCGATTAAAACAAGTGCAGATCCTGCCATTAACATCAAGGCAAGTTTCATTGCACTGTATTCTTTTTTGCCGCTTCCCCAAATTGCAATTAAAAGGAATTTAGGAAGTACTGCAATTTCTAGGAAAAAGAACATGGTGAATAAATCCAATGAGATAAAAAATCCATACGCTCCAACACTTAAAAGCATCAGCAAGAAGAAAAATTCTTTTGTTAAAACTTCCATCTTCCAGGAAATTAAAACGCCTGCTGCCACAACAAACGCAGTAAGTAAAATCATCGCAATTGAAATTCCATCAACACCGACATAATATTCAATGTTCCATGCAGCATACCAAGATGTTCTCGATTCAAAAAGCATTTGAGCTGTATTTCCGGCAGCGCGTGCGGCGTTGTATTGCACCAATAACATACCGCCAAGAGCTAATTGAATCACCGAGCCAATGAATGCTACCCAGCGAACGCTGAAAAGATCTCTGCAAGTAAGTATTACAAGTGCAGTCAGCATCGGAATAAGAAGCAGTAAGGTCAGATTCATGTGATCAATTAATTTTTCCAGAAATAGATGAATAGTAATGCAAAGCCAAGTATGCCGCCAAAAAAGTAAACTGCATATTGTTGCAATTTCCCTGATTGAATAGGACGAATAGTTTCCGCTAATTTTTCAGTAAGTGTTGCAGAAAGATTAATGCTAGCATCCACAATATTTTTATCAATCCATGCAGCTGGCCTGCCAATTAAATTGAAAACAATTTTTTGAGTAACAAATAAATAAATTTCGTCTATGTAAAATTTCTTGTAGGCGGCATTGTAAAATAATCCCATTGTTTTAGAAATACGATCTGCTTTTGGGTTTTCTTTTTTGTAGAGTAGGGTAGCAAGTGCAATTCCAAGTACAGCAATGAGTACTGGACCTATTGAAAATAGGAGGTGGAATTCAGTCGATAAGATTTTCCCGTCGCTGGAAACAAAATGTCCAAATGGAATAAATCCAACAAAAATTGCGCACAGAGCCAAAATGCAAAGTGGAACCAACATTGTTTTTGATCCTTCACCATGTGACGCATTGGAATGATTGTCTTTCGCTTTTGTACTCCAAAAAATATTGAAATAAAGACGGAACATGTAGAAAGCTGTAATTCCAGCAGTGATTATTGCTAAGACGAATACAAATTTGTTATTTTCAAAAGCAGCTGCTAGTATTTCTTCTTTCGAGAAAAATCCTGCGAATGGAGGAATTCCTGCAATGGCTAAACATGCAATTAAAAAAGTAATGTGAGTGATAGGCATTGCCTTTTTTAATCCACCCATATCTTTCATTTCATTGCTGTGGATAAAATGAATTACAGCACCAGCACCAAGGAAAAGTAATGCTTTGAACATGGCATGCGTGAACAAATGAAACATAGATGCCATATATCCTAATCCGTGTTCAGCGCCATATCCAGAAACGCCTAATGCAAACATCATAAATCCGATTTGCGACATGGTGGAGTAGGCGAGTACGCGTTTGATATCGGTTTGAGTACAAGCGATGATTGCCGCAAAGAGTGAAGAAAATATTCCAACATAGGTTACTACATCTAAAGCTGGTGGACACGACAAAGAGAAAACAGGAAATAATCGAGCTACTAAGAAAACCCCAGCAACAACCATTGTAGCCGCATGAATTAAAGCAGAAACGGGTGTCGGACCTTCCATTGCATCGGGTAACCAAACGTGCAAGGGAAACATTGCAGATTTACCAGCACCGCCAATAAAAACTAAAACTAATCCCCATGTTAAAGCTGATACACCCATGAACGAAGCTGCTGTAACTGCTGTGTAAAATTCGGAGTGATTTGTAAATCGTTCAATGAGCGTTTGAAAGTCGAGTGTGTGGCTATAGAATGCTAGAATTAGAATACCAATTAAAAAACCTAAATCTGCAAAGCGCGTTACGATGAATGCTTTTTTTGCTGCAGCAACGGCAGATGGTTTGTCGTAATAATATCCAATTAACAAGAACGAAGAAAGCCCAACTAATTCCCAAAAAATATAAATCTGAAAAATATTACATGCAAGCACTAGCCCAAGCATAGAGAATGTAAAGAGCGACAGAAAAGAAAAATAAGTAGCATAGCGTTCTTCCCCTTTCATATAGCCCATACTGTAAATGTGAACCATTAGAGAAATAAAAGTTACCACCACAATCATCATTATGGAAATTGGATCGAGAATGATTCCCATATCAATAGAAAGTCCGGGTGAAAATTCTAGCCATGTATATTTGAATGCAATAATTTGTTGGAATATGCCATTTGCATCTCTACCCTGCACAAAGAAATATTCGTAAGCGGTATAAATTGAAATTATAAATGTCACGAACAAGCCGAGTGTTCCAAGAATTCCCGAGAAATTTTTCAGGTACTTTCTGCCAAATAATCCTGTGATCAGAAATACTGCAAAAGGTAATAGCGGTACAAGCGTAATGAGTTTAGAGTGCAACATATTTAGAATCTCATGGAATTAGCATCTTCCACATCAATGGATTTATATTTTCGGTAAAGGTTGATAATAATTGCAATTGCCACAGCTGCTTCAGCAGCAGCGATAGTAATGATGATGATTGTAAAAAATAAGCCATCAAGCTTATGTGGAAACAGGTATTTATTGAAAGCAATAAAATTAATATTAACAGCATTCAAAATCAATTCAATCGACATCAACATGGTGACCATGTTTCTTCGTGTTAAAAACCCGTACACGCCTATAAAAAATAGCGCTGTACTTACGACCAATAGTTGGGCTATTCCAATTTCAATCATGCTTTTGGTTTAATTTTTATGGCAATTACAATTGCGCCAATCATGGCAGCTAGCAATAAAATACTGATTACCTCAAAAGGAAGCACATAACCATGTGCTGTGGTACTTAACATTTGTCTGCCAATATTTTGTACTGATGGTTCAATTGCTTTTGCAGTAGAAACGAAAAAATGGTGTTGGTTGATGATACAAATTGTAAGTGAAAATCCACAGGCAGCTGCAATGGCTCCAAAAATAGACCGTGAAAGTTTTGGTGCTGTCATGTCTTCCCCTGAGCCGTGTGTTAAGAAAATGGAAAAAATAATTAAGACAACAATTCCTCCTACATAAACGACAATTTGCACGGCAGCAAGAAATTCATAATTCAACCAGAAATACAATCCCGCAATTCCAATGAGTGAAAACAAAAGATAGATTGCTGCACGAAAAATTTTAAGACTGGTAACTGCCATTATCGCACCACCAATAATTATAGTAGCCAAAATATAAAATAGGATTGTATTTGCGCTCATATTATTCTACTCCTGCTTTAACTTTTGAACCTTTCACATTTAGAATTTTTTTCAATTGTGATTTATCGAATACACTGTGTTCAAATTCATGTCCCATTTTAATGGCATCAGTTGGACAAGCAACAATGCAAAGATTACACATCGTACAAAGATCAAGGTGATACACAAATTGATCGATTGCTTTTTTCTTTTTTCCGTCCGCTAAAATTTCTTGTTTGGTAATAATTTTTATTGTTCCATTCGGACAAGCAATTTCACATGCCTGGCAACCGGTACAACTGTGCTCATTTAAATCATTGTGAGGCATGATAACTTCGCCACGAAAACGATCTGCCATTACAAGTGTCGCACGGTTATCAGGGTATTGTTCAGTTTGTATTTCTTTCAGGTGCGTGAAATAATATCCGGTCATTTTCATTCCTTTCAGAAGTGATCTGACAGACAAGTAAATGGTTTTAAAATACCCAGGTTCTTTCATTTATATTTTTTAAAAGTGCCAGCCCATTATTGCCATTAGTGTAACCACAAGTATGTTGACCATACTAATTGGTAGTAAATATTTCCATTCGAGATTCAGCAGTTGATCTACACGTAAGCGTGGAAATGTCCAGCGAAACCACATTATAATAAATATGATAATAAATGTTTTTCCTAAAAACCAAATGGAGGACGGGATATAATCCATAACATGGTTAAACCCTTCCCAATGTCCAAAGTGTAAAGGCATCCATCCACCTAAGAAAAGTGTTGCAGCAATTGCGGATACAATAAATAGATTTATATATTCTGAAAGTAAAAACATTGCGAATTTCATTCCCGAGTATTCGGTATGGAAACCTCCGGTTAATTCTGACTCTGCTTCTGTCAAATCAAAAGGTGCTCTGTTTATTTCAGCAGTAGACGCGATAATAAAAATAACAAATGAAATTAGAATAGGAATATGTCCTTTGAAAAGCCACCAGCCATCACTCTGACTCATTACAATATCCGACATTCTTAAACTTCCTGTCAATATTACAATTGAAATTAAAGAGAGTCCTACTGATAATTCATATGAAACAATCTGTGCCCCACTTCGCATGGCTCCGAGCAATGAGTATTTATTGTAACTCGACCAACCTGCCATTAATATTCCGATTACTGCCATGGATGAAACAGACGCGACGTAAAGTACGCCAATGCTTATATCAAAAATTTGGAAATCTTTTGCAAATGCTATTGGAGCTAGGGCAAGCATTGCTGTGATTACCATTATGAGTGGCGCGAGGTGAAAAAGAAATTTGTCGGCAGCTGTTGGTGTGAGCCCTTCTTTAAAAAGTAATTTAACGGTATCTGCAATGATTTGTAAACTTCCTTTCGGCCCAACACGATTTGGTCCAAGTCGAATTTGCATGAAAGCAGCAACTTTTCTTTCGGCATAACCAAGGAAAAAACAGAGCACTACTAAAAATACAATTAGTGAAATTCCGACGATTGTCATTTCTGTTATGTACACTCCATTCGGGTTACCAATTAATTCTTCTAGCCATATATGTATATGACGTGCGAGTGACGATAAGCTAATTAGAAATATTGTTTTCACTATCTGTCTATATCAGGAATTACTAAATCAATTGTTGCCATAATAGCAACGAGGTCGCCAATTTTTACTCCTTGAGCCATCTGTGATAATGCAGAAAGATTGCTGAAACCAGGTGAGCGATATTTTACTCGGTAAGGCGATGCGGCTCCATCACTTACAATGTAAACACCTAACTCACCACGAGCAGTTTCTACTCGTTGGTAAAATTCTCCTTTAGGAAGTTTAATAACTGCTTTTGTTTTCTCTTGAAAATCGCCTTCGGGAATAGTATCAATTAACTGTTCAATGATATTTACTGACTGTCTCATCTCAGCCATTCTGCACATGTAACGATCGTAGCAATCTCCACCGGTAGCAAGGATCTCGTCGAATTGTACATTTTCATATCCACTGTAAGGAAAAAGTTTTCTTATATCACAACTTACTCCAGATGCACGCGCAGTTGGCCCCGTACAACCGAAAGATATCGCATCTTCTTTTGATAACACTCCAACACCCTTGGTACGCATTTCAAAAATCACATTTCCTGTAAGTAAATTATCGTAATCAGCAAGATTTTTTTTAATCGATGCCATTACATCTTTAGTGTGTTTTTGGAAATTAGGATGCAAATCATACATCACTCCTCCAGGTACCATGTAATTCATTGTCAATCGTGCACCACAGGTTTCCTCCATAATTCCATTGATTGCTTCTCGGTCACGGAAAGCATAAAAGAATGGTGTTACTGCTCCAAGATCGAGCCCTGTACAACCCCACCACAATTGATGAGAAGCTAATCGAGTTAACTCTGCCATTATTATGCGAATGACTTTTGCGCGTGGTGTGGCCTGAATGCCAAGACCTTTTTCAACGGTTAAGGCACACGCTTCATTGTTAATATGTGCAGATAAATAATCCATTCGACTTGTAGCGAAAATAAAATTTCGATACGAAAGATTTTCGCTCATTTTCTCAATGGAGCGATGGATGTAACCGAGATGTGGTTGAATTTTTACAATTGTTTCACCGTCCAACCAAACTTTTAAATGTAATACGCCGTGTGTGGACGGATGTTGAGGTCCAATGTTTACCATGAACAGACCATCTTCAGTAAGGACGTCTTGGCCCATCAAGCTCATATTTCAATCATGTTTTCGTCCATATAATCTTTTCTCAGAGGAAATCCTTTCCAATTATCATCCATAAAAATTCTTCTTAAGTCAGGATGATGTAAGAAGTTTATTCCGAACAAATCAAAAACTTCTCGTTCGTGAAAATCAGCCGTTTTCCATATTCCTGACAAGGATTCAATTTCAGGATTTTCTCTGTTTTCCAATTTTGCTTTCACAACAAATTCATGACGATGTTTTTTAGAGTGTAAATGGTACACCATCATAAAATGATCTTTCCAATCGATGCACGTTAAACAAAAAAGATAATCCATTTCAAAATTATTGTTACTTCTAATCGAATTCATGAAAGGAAGTAAACTTGTAGCGGGCACAAATACATTGAGGAACTCACCCGTTTCATCAAAAGTTATTTCAGGTAAAATTTCTGTAATTGCGATTTTCAATTCTTCTTTATTCATCCTTCAACAGTTTTTGGTTTTTTGTCCGATGGGACTCCTTTGGAGAATGATGTATGTTCTGTTTTAATTTTTTCTTGCAACGTAATCATTGCGTGTAGCAATGCTTCAGGTCGGGGAGGGCAGCCAGGAATATATACATCAACCGGGATTACATGGTCCACACCTTTAACGACTGAATAGGTATTGTAAAAAAAAGGTCCTCCCGAAATAGTGCATGCACCCATAGCAATTACATATTTTGGTTCAGGCATCTGATCGTATAGACGTTTAAGAACAGGTGCCATTTTTATAACAATTGTTCCAGCAACAATTATCAAATCGGCCTGACGCGGAGTCGCGCGTGCAACTTCAAATCCGAAACGTGACCAATCGTATTTAGCATCAGCAGCGGACATCATTTCGATTGCGCAACAACTGGTTCCAAAAACCAATGGCCAAAGTGAATTTGCGCGTGCCCAATTGATGACATCATCGAGTTTAGTAACTAAAATTCCACCACCATCAGTGGGGTGAACTTCTCCTGGGAATTCTATTTTATTTTCTTCTGACATATTTTTCAATTTGAATTACATCCATTTGAGTGCTCCCTTTTTCCAGGCATACAAAAGTCCCATAAAAAGAATGAACATAAAAACTATTATTTCAACAAATGCAGTCCAGCCAATTTCTTTTACAACAACTGCCCAAGGATACATATATATAAGCTCCACATCGAATATAAGGAAAATTAAAGCGAAAAGGTAATAACCAACATTGAACTGAATCCAATTTGTGCCAGTTGGTTCTATACCACATTCGTATGCCTCTCCTTTAACTATATTTTTAGTGGACTTAGCCAATACTTTTGATAGGAGCATTCCGCCCCCCGCAAATGCAATTCCGCAAATTATTAACAGTATAAGTGACCCAGCTCCCATCTTAATTTTATGTATTTACTAAATTAATTACAACATTTTAAAATATATTAACAATGCTATGCTTGAAAATTCGGCACAAATATTACTTTTTAAATACAATTTTAGGTTACTTTTACATCGAAATTTTTCCAAATATTTAAACAATAGAGATTATGGCAATTATAATCACTGAAGATTGTATCAATTGCGGGGCTTGTGAGCCCGAATGTCCGAATGGGGCTATTTACGAACCTGCTGCAAATTGGCAGTTTACCTACAAAACTGAGGTAAAGGGAATGTTTACTGCAAAAAGCGGACTAACTGTAGATGCAGATGCTGAGCAAGCAGCTGTTTCACCAGATTTTTATTACATCGTTCCTGATAAATGTACAGAATGTGTTGGCTTTCATGATGAGCCACAATGTGCTTCTGTATGTCCTGTAGATTGTTGTCTTCCTGATCCTGCTCACGTGGAATCAAAAGATGAGTTGACATTAAAGAAAGATTCACTACACCCATAGCAATTTTAATAAAATAATATGAATACATTGGATTTGAAATCTGGTAAAGTAACAGATGTGCGCGAGGCAGAAAATATTGTTGTACGATTTTCTGGTGACTCTGGGGATGGAATGCAATTAACTGGAACACAATTTACTGACACCTCTGCCTTTTTAGGTCAAGATATTAGTACTTTTCCTGAATTCCCTGCTGAAATTCGTGCTCCTATAGGAACGGTAGCAGGAGTTTCTGGCTTCCAAGTAAATTTTGGAAGTAAAGAAATTTTCACACCTGGCGATATGTATGATGTTTTAGTGGCAATGAATTCAGCCGCTTTAAAAACAGATATTCACAAATTGAAAAAGGGAGGAATCCTAATTGTTAATTTAGCTGGATTTGATAAAAAAAATCTCAAATTGGCTCATTATCCTGAGGGAATTAATCCCCTAGAAGATGGTTCTACCGATGATTTTATTGTTTATAAAATTGATGTTACGCGACATGTAAAGGATGCTCTTGCTACGAGTGGACTTGGTAATAAGGAAATGGAACGTTCAAAAAACATGTTTGTCCTTGGACTTTTGTTTTGGATGTTCGATAAGTCAATGGATTATACTATTGGTTTTATATCTGATAAATTTAAGAAAGTCCCTGATATAATGAATGCCAATATAACGGCGTTAAAATCGGGTTGGAATTTTGGTGACAATACAGAAGTATTTAAAACACGTTTTAAGGTTGATGTAGCTAAGTTGAGTCCTGGCGTGTACCGTCAAATTACTGGCAATCACGCAACAGCAATTGGATTGATTTGTGCTGCAGAGAAAGCAGGAATTCAATTGTTTCTTGGTTCATATCCAATAACTCCGGCATCTGATATTCTTCACGAACTTTCTAAGTATAGAGGAAATGGTGTAAAAACTTTTCAAGCGGAAGATGAAATAGCAGCTATTTGCTCTGCTATTGGTGCTTCTTATGCAGGAGCATTAGGTGTAACAACAACATCTGGCCCAGGTCTTTCATTGAAAGGAGAGGCGATGGGTTTAGCAGTAATTACAGAAATTCCATTGGTGATTGTTGACGTTCAGCGTGGCGGACCTTCGACAGGTTTGCCAACAAAAACGGAGCAGTCCGATCTTTTACAAGCTATATATGGTCGACATGGCGAAGCGCCAATGCCAGTGATTGCAGCGGCTACGCCAGCTGATTGTTTCGAAGCAGTTTATGAAGCAGCAAGGATTGCTATTGAACACATGACACCCGTAATTTTCCTTAGCGATGGATATGTTGCAAATGGATCGGAGCCATGGAGATTTCCTAACGCTGCTAATTTGACGCCAATCAATTGTACATTTATAACAGAGTCAAATAATCCAGATGGTAAATTCTTACCTTATAAAAGAGATGATCGTGGAGTAAGACCTAGAACAAAACCTGGCACACCTGGCCTTGAGCATCGTATTGGAGGATTAGAAAAACAAGATGAAACGGGTAATGTATCATATGATTCAGTTAATCATGAAAAGATGACCCATTTACGTGCAAATAAAGTAGATCGTGTTGCTGACTTTATTCCATTAGCAAAAGTTGATACCGGTAAGGAAAAAGCTAAGATTTGTATTCTTGGTTGGGGATCAACTTATGGAGCTATCAAAACGGCTACGCTTGAATTGATTGCAGAAGGTCATGATGTTGCCCATGTTCATTTACGTTGGGTGAATCCGTTTCCAAGAAATCTTGGTGAATTATTGAAAGGATTTGATAAAGTATTGATTCCTGAAATGAACATGGGACAGTTGTGTTCATTGATTCGTGCAAAATACCTAATACCTGCAGAAAGTTATAGTAAAGTACAGGGACTTCCATTTGCAGTTGATGAATTGAAATCTAAGATTGTAGAAACTCTAAACAGTAAATAAGATGAGCGATATTATTTCTCTAGCACCTAAAAAAACAGCAAAAGATTTTGTTTCTGATCAGGAAGTAAAATGGTGCCCAGGTTGTGGCGACTATTCTATTCTCAGTCAAGTACAAAAAGTATTTCCTGACTTTGATGTCAAGAAAGAAAACTATGTATTTATTTCTGGAATAGGTTGTTCTTCTCGTTTTACCTATTATATGGATACATATGGATTTCATAGTATCCATGGTCGCGCAGCTGCCGTTGCTTCTGGGGTAAAAGCTACCAATCCGGAGCTTGATGTGTGGTTAATTTCAGGTGATGGCGACTCTATTTCAATTGGAGGAAATCATTTTATTCATTTGATGCGTAGGAATTTTAACATCAAATACTTGATGTTTAACAATGAAATTTACGGACTAACAAAGGGACAATATTCACCACTTTCTCAAAAGGGAATAGTCGCTAAATCAACTCCTTATGGTTCAGTTGATGAACCTTTTAATCCACTAGAGTTAGCGCTGGGTGCAAAGTCAACTTTTGTTGCTCGTTCTTTGGATCGCGACCCAAAGCATCAACAGATGATTTTCAAACGAGCACATGAGCATAAAGGAACTGCATTTGTTGAGATTTATCAAAATTGCCCTGTTTTTAATGATGAAGTTTTTTCCCCTTATACAGAAAAAGATTCTAAGAGGGAAGAATGCCTATTTATTGAGCATGGCATGCCAATGGTATTTGGGAATAACAATGATAAAGGTCTAAAGTTAGATGGGTTAAAGCCAGTGATAGTTAACATTGACAGCACTAATTCTATAAATGACCTTTGGATTCATGATGAGCGTGATAAAACAAAAGCAAATTTGCTTGCTGGCTTGTTTGATAATGTATCATTGATTCCTCACAATCCTCGTCCTTTTGGTGTATTTTATGTAGAAGATCGTCCTACCTATGAGGATGATTTGACTGCGCAAATTGCTGCCGTTACTGCTAAAAAAGGAAAAACTTCGCTTGATAAAATACTTTCAGGTGAAAAAACTTGGATCATAGCATAATGATTTGAAATTTCAAATTAGTTATTGTTAAGATGTCTCTCAAATTTTGTTTTTTGCCTATTAAAAAGTAGTTGAAACCCGTATCTTTATACTTCAATAATAATACTATTTTCTATGCGTTTACTTAAACGCATTTCGTTATTTCTGCTTTTGATTGTGGTTGGTACAAACCAACTGCAAGCTGCTCATTTGATGGGTGGAGAAATAACTTGGACTTGTCAAGGAAACGGGTCCTTTGTTTTTCACATGAAATTATACCGTGATTGTAATGGCCAAGTAGGTCCTGCTAATGCTGTTCTTGATGTTTTTAACCATCCTACTTTAACTTCCATTGCGATGAACCTTGTATCGCAAACTGATATTTCTCCGCAGTGTAATGTACTAGGTCCGCAAATTACCTGTGCTACTGCAGTCAATACACCCGGTGCAGTTGAAGAATTTGTTTACCAATCAGCTGCAATTACTATTGCTGGAACACCAACAGCAGCAGGTTGGATTTTTGCTTTTCAAAATTGTTGTAGGAATAATGTGATATCTAATCTTTTCAATCCCTCTGCATTTGGTTTTACGCTGCGTGCAATTATGTTTCCTTACAATAGTTTGAATACGGGTACTTGCTATGATAATTCACCTGAATTTTTGGAAGGCCCCAAGACAATCACCTGCACAGGTTATCCTTACACTTACAATCACAATGCAAGCGATGTTGAGCTTGATTCTTTAGCTTACTCTTGGACACAACCACTTGATGCCTATATAAATTTACCACCAGCAGCATTTAATCCTGGTTTAATTCCATTTGTTGTACCGTTTTCTTTTAATAGCCCATTGCCTGGTCCAACATTAAATCCGAATAATGTTGCCGCAGTTTTAAATCCATTTACAGGATCAATTTCTTACACATCATTTACTTCAGGTAATTATGTTTCGTGTATAAAAGTAGAGGCCTGGCGTTGCGGTCAAAAAATAGCAGAAATTTATCGTGATATTCAAGTTGTATTGTTGCCATGTGGTACCAATTTGCCACCATCAGTAGTTCCTCCATTTCAATCGAATACGATTTTTCAAGATACTGTATATGCGGGAACGCTTGTAAATTTTACGCTTTCTGCAACTGATTTAGGCTTGCTTCCTAATGGACAACCACAAACCATTACGATTAATGCATCCGGGCAAGATTTTGGAGCAGGGTTTATAAATGCTGCAATAGGTTGTGTAAATCCTCCATGCGCTACTTTAAATGCGCCTCCACCTGTTTCAGGGCCTTTTAACGTCAGCACTAATTTTAATTGGCAAACAGATTGTAACCACATTAACTTTTCGAATCAATGTTATGTTCCATCAAGCACTCACAATTTTGTATTTCAAACAAAAGATGATATTTGCCCCGCGCCTGCACAAACATTTGCTACAGTTTCAATTACTGTGCTTGCACTACCTTTAGTTTTATCTCCTATTTTACACTGTGTTGCTGTTGGTGTCAGTGGTGCAATTACTTTAAAATGGGAACAGCCAATAGATGCAGCAGGGTCATTTGATTCGTATCATATATATTCTTCTACCAATCTGGCAGGGCCATATGTTCATGTAGATTCTATTTTCAATTACAATCAGTTAACTTATACTGATGCAACTGCAAATGGAAATGCTGGTCCCGTTTATTATTTTATTAAAACGCGATCAGGTTGCGGTGGAATGTATTTTTCAAATGCTACAGATACGCTAGGCAGCATATTCCTTACTGTTGTAAACAGTGGAAACTTAGCAGCAATTTTGAATTGGAATAACATTTCAAATCCTGCACCAGCTACACAATATCCATTTTTTCGTATTTATCGTGAGTATCCCGCTGCGACTTGGACTTTGATTAGTTCTTTACAAGCATTGACATATATTGATTCACTTTCTATTTGTAATTCGCAAGTGAATTACGTGGTTCAAATTGGTGATTCCATGGGTTGTATTTCTGTTTCAAATGTTGCCGGTGCACTTTTCCAGGACCCAATTGTTCCAGCTATTCCTTTGTTAGATTCTGTTTCTGTTTCATCTACCAACACTGCATTGATTGGGTGGAACGCAAGTACTTCAAATGATGTCATTGGATATGTAGTGTATCAAAATATTAATGGAATTTGGACAGCCATCGACACCGTATGGGGAATTGGTAATACCTTTTATGAAAATCTCATTTCGAATTGTGGTGTTCAAAGCGAATATTATGTTGTAGCTGCATTTGATTCCTGTGGAAATATTAGCGTTTTTAGTGCAGTTCAAAATTCGATATTTTTGACTATTCAATTAAATATTTGTGATGCTACAACATTATTGGAGTGGAATGCATTTATAAATATGCCAGGAGGAGTAGGGGGATATTCTATTTATGTGAGTGATAATGCTGGACCATTTTTATTGGCTGGTACAGCTCCTGCTGGAGATTCCAGTTTTGTACACACTGGTTTGAATCAATTTCATACGTATTGTTATTACGTTGTTGCGAATAATACGAGTAACACCATTACAGCAAGCTCTGAGCAAGTATGTCTTTTCGCAAATGTTCCTCAGCAACCGATATTTAATTATTTGCGTGTGGCAAGTGTAGCAGGTTCAAAAATTGTAAACTTAAAAGCATATGTTGACATAGCTGCTGATGTTTCTCGCTATGATATTTTAAGGTCTGATTCTTTAATGGGGACATATGTTTTAATTGGTACAAGACCTACAAACCCTCCTAATTCATTGTTATTATTTACGGATGTAACTCCTCGTGCCGACAAGCAGAGTTATTATTATAAAATGATTGCAATTGATAGTTGTGGACAAAACGGATTTGTTTCAAATATTGCTCATACTATTTATTTACAGGCGTCGGGTAATAATGAGCTCACCAATACGCTCAATTGGAATGATTATGATCAATGGTCTGGAGGGGTTTCTCATTATAACATTTACAGGACTATTGACGGAATTGCAGATCCTGTTCCGATAAACACGGTCCCATTTACAAATGCATTTAATAATATTTATGTCGACGATGTTTCTCAATATATCCAGTACATAGGAAAATTTGGTTATCAGATTGAAGGAGTTGAAGGTGCTGGAAATATTTACGCATTTGCAGATACCTCCTATTCAAATTATGTAGAAGTTATTCAAAAGCCATTGGTTTATGTTCCGAATGCTTTTTCTCCAAATGATAATGGGTTAAATGATTTATTTTCTCCTTCAATAGGTTTTATAGATATTGTAGCTTATCGTTTTACGATTTTCGATCGTTGGGGTGAAGTAATGTTTCAAACTAGCGATAGCACACAGGGTTGGAACGGAAGGTATAATGAACACAAATGTGAACCTGGCGTTTATGTTTGGGCGATGACATTTAAATCTGCAAGTGGCCAGTATATTGATCGAAAAGGCGTGGTCACACTTTTGCGTTAATAGATCCCCATATATTTATTATTTCTGTTGCTTTTTCGTCAATTTTCATTTTTTAGTATTCTAAACTCTTCTTAGAATTGAATTTAAGGTGCCAGAAGCATATCTTTGTGCGAATTTTAATATAAACCTTAAAATTCAAAAACCTTTCTCATGCCAGTTGACAATTCTAAATTTTTGGGAGAAGGCCTTACCTACGACGATGTTCTATTGGTACCGGCTTACTCCGAGGTTCTTCCTAGGGAAGTTGAAATCCGAACTAAGTTTTCTCGTAACATTTTTATTAATTCACCAATTGTTTCCGCAGCAATGGATACGGTTACAGAATTTGAATTAGCAATAGCAATTGCTCGTGAAGGCGGTATTGGTGTAATTCATAAAAACATGACTATCGAACAGCAAGCCGCGCAGGTTAGGCGTGTGAAGCGGTCGGAGAGTGGAATGATTCAGGATCCAATTACATTGAATGAGGATGCTTTGATTGCTGATGCTTTGAAATTAATGTACGATAATAAAATAGGAGGGATTCCTATTGTAAATAAAAATGGTTTACTGGTTGGAATTGTTACAAATAGGGATTTGCGTTTCGAGAAAAATCTTAAACGTCCAGTTCGTGAAGTGATGACTTCTAATAATATCATTACGACAAAAGTCACTGATTTAAAAAAAGCAGAGCAAATTCTTCAGCACAATAAAATTGAAAAGTTACCTGTAATTGATAAGAATAATAAACTCATCGGATTAATTACCTACCGTGATATCAGCAAAATAAAAGAAAGGCCGAATGCAAGCAAAGATGATTTAGGCCGCTTGCGTGTTGCTGCAGCCATAGGTGTTACCTCAGACGGTATTGAGCGTGCACAAGCTTTGGTAAATGCCGGAGTAGATGCACTTATTATTGATACAGCACATGGACATTCCAAAGGTGTAATTCAAATGCTGAAGTTGGTAAAGAAAAATTTCCCTAAAGTTGATGTTATTGTTGGAAATGTAGCAACTGCAGCAGCTGGCTTGGCTCTTGTGAAAGCGGGTGCCGATGGCGTGAAAGTTGGAATTGGTCCGGGATCTATTTGTACAACTCGTGTAATTGCAGGTGTTGGTATTCCTCAATTAACTGCTGTGATGATGGTTTCAAAAGCTTTGAAAAAATCAGGGGTGCCAGTTATTGCAGATGGAGGAATTCGATTTACAGGCGATATACCGAAAGCGATTGCTGCTGGTGCCAGTACAATTATGGCAGGTTCGCTTTTTGCTGGTGTTGAGGAATCGCCTGGTGAAACAATTATTTTTGAAGGCCGAAAATTTAAAACCTATCGCGGTATGGGTTCATTGGATGCAATGGAGAAAGGTTCAAAGGATCGGTATTTTCAAGATGTTGAAGATGATATTAGAAAATTGGTGCCGGAAGGAATTTCGGGACGCGTTCCATACAAAGGAACTTTAGGCGAGGTTGTTTTTCAGTTGATCGGTGGACTGCGGGCTGGAATGGGTTACGTTGGAGCAAAAAATATTGCTGCACTACAGGAAGCAAAATTTATTCGAATTACAGCAGCAGGCATTCGTGAAAGTCATCCACACGATATTGTAATTACAAGGGAAGCTCCAAATTATTCACGCGATTCTCATTAAATTTTCCCATTATTTTTCTAACTAATTAGCTTACATTTTAAATGAAGAGCTACTTATTTTCAACCGGAACGGTTGGCGTTTGATTTTTCAACTTTTTGATGTTGTAGGTAACTGTCAACATAAAATATTGTTTCAATACATTTGTTTTGCTGTCTTCAATATAAGTTTCAGTCACCGCGCGATTTACACTTGTATTCTGATTTAAAATATCAAAGACGCTGATTTTGGTTTCCAAGGATTTATTTTTCAAAAACTTGTAACCCACTGAGGCATTCCATAATAAGAAATTGGTGTTGTACGCTTGGTTTAGACCAGTATAAAATAGTTGGTCTATTGAGCTGTTTAAAACGACGCCTTTATACGGCAAACAATTAATTTTAAATGATGCTGTATGGGTGAAATAATTGTCGTCGGCTTGTTGTTGAATTGAATTTGAAATTATATTGTAACTGCCATTGTAAGCAATTGTGAAATCTAATTTCTCGCTGATGTTACTGCTAAAAGTTGACCCCGGACCAAAATTAATATTCTGAGAATTATTAGTAAGTCCGTTGATTAACGCTGGTGTTAAGGAATAGTTACAAGAACCATTGAAACTTAAATTGCATTTTATTTTAGTCAGCGGAATGCTATAGGTAAGAAATCCTCTACCATTTTTATAGCCATTCATATTTACATAATTAGAAAGTTGCGCTCCTTGATTCAGAAAAATAGCATTAACAATGGTATCGCTTTTTGCAATTGTTGTTGTATTTGCAATGTAATTATTCGTCATTGATAAGTAAAAAAATGCAAAAAACCCAGTTGCTTTTTCAGCATTTGTTTTTCCATAATGAACAATAAAAGTTTGTTCGTAATTTTGGGAAAGATCAGGATTTCCAGTTTTCAATTGCAATGGATTAGTATTGTCAACAATTTGTTGTAATTGTGTTATACTTGGTGCAGCAGTTGCCGTCCGGTAAATCATCTTCAGGTTCTT
>NSIF01000039.1 GCA_002737665.1 Flavobacteriales bacterium
AAGAAATGCGCACATCTTCTTTGGTTTCGCGGCCCAAATACATTAATGTGCCTGGAGGAGCACCTGATTTGATGGACATGTGTTTCATAAATTCAATTTCTTATTTAGTGTTGACAAGGTAGGAAAATGTGTGCGTTTTACTGCAAGAAATGGCTCATTCCTCCTGCTTGCCCTCTACGATTATTACGATTTCACCTTTTATTGTTTTGGCAGAAAAGTGAGTTATTGCTTCTTCTGCATTTCCTCTGAAAGTCTCCTCAAACATTTTTGTCAACTCTCGTGACACGGAAATTTTTCGTTCAGTGCCAAAATGTTCTTTGAATTCTTGTAGCGCTTTGATCAGTCTATGGGGTGACTCATAAAATATCATCGTTCGATTTTCATCGGAAAGACTTTTGAGTTTTGTCTGTCGACCCTTTTTGGGCGGCAAAAATCCTAAAAAAACAAATGCATCACAAGGTAGTCCAGATTGTACGAGAGCCGGCACAAATGCAGTTGCACCAGGTAAACACTCAATGTCAAGACCCATCTTCAAACATTCGCGTATTAATAAAAACCCTGGATCAGAAATCCCCGGTGTTCCCGCATCAGTAACCAAAGCGATAGTCTGTCCAGCTGCAATTCGCTCTGCAATAAAAGTTACAGTCTTGTGTTCGTTGTGCTGGTGATGTGCCTGAACGGGTTTCTTTATTTCGTAGTGTTTAAGAAGCTTTGCAGTTACACGTGTATCTTCAGCAAGAATTAAGTCTGACTCTTTTAATATACGAATAGCTCGCAGGGTCATGTCTTCGAGATTTCCAATTGGAGTGGGGACAATATAAAGTTTACTCATGTTTACTTATTGATTGTCAATTTTAGCTGTAAAATTTCTCAATAAATTAAATATTTCCTCAAATTTCACCAATGACAAAGTTTCTTTCCTGTCGCAAATATCGTGGTATGCCTTTATGCCACCAAGTGTATAGATATAAAAACTAGGGACTTTCGCTTCTGTAAAATAATAATGATCACTGATTGCTGCCTTTCCCCTTGGTTTTATTACGGAAAGATAATTATTTTCTGAATTTATTTCCTGCAATAATTTAAATTCTTTTTCAAAAAGAGTTGCGTTCACCACTGTAATCCCTTCGTCACCCGTTCCAAGAATATCCATATTGATTAAAAACTTAATTTTATTCATCTCAAAGAACGGATGAGATGCGTAGTACATAGAGCCCAATAGCCCAACTTCCTCCCCCCCAAAAGCCATAAAAACAACTGTACAATTTGGCTTGTGTTCTGGTAATGCATAATATTTTGCAAGACTTAATAACATTGCAACACCACTCGCATTGTCATTCGCACCAGGAAAATAAACAGATTTCCCCATATGTCCAAGGTGGTCGTAATGGGCTGTAAAAACGATAAAAGAGTCTGGATTATTTTTTCCAGTAACACAAGCAATTACATTTTGTGAAATATGATTTTTTAAAAACTTCGATTCAATATTAATATCAATTTGATCAATGTTTCTAAATCTGTAATCAATCATAATAGTAGGAATGCTCGACTGTTTCATTGAAACGTCCCAAGTAGAAAGCTTAAGACACGCATCCGTTATTGTTACCGAATTTGCAGGAATTAATATTCCTTTTATGCCACGAGGATATTTAATAAAATTAGTCAGGTACGTCAATTCTTCTTTCGTTCTAACACCACCTGTGTCGACTAGGATAAATGATTTTTTAGATAACCCGTTTTTGAATAGACGAAGTTTTTCTATATTATATACGACTGACGAATCCAATCGAATTACTAGAAATTTTCCTTTAATGCTTGGCGATTCACAGCTCACCAAAAAATTTTTCCCTGCTTGCCCAATTTCCCTTTTTTTATTTGACCAAACGAATGTCATTTCCATTTCCCCTGGAAATGTATTTACAGGAAAACTGAATTTTTGAAAATACGAACTACTTTGATTTAATGAAATTAATTTTAATCCTTTGAATTGTTCTGAAATATAAGCTGCCGCAATTTTATCACCCCCTGCAACATACCCACGGCCGTGCATTGATGGGGAGGTAAGGGTATCAACAATTTTCTTAGCGTCTGCACGATTTTGTGAAAAAAGAGGGTTTATTGAAAATAAAATGCCGCAAAATAAATGACAATACAATTTAGCTGCTGACATTTAGCTTATATAAAACGCCGATTAACGATTGAAAGAAATACTTGTACCGCTTCGCTTTCCCTATTCCATTTATTTTTTTCGCTAAAATTAGCAACAACTTTTTTCGCGTCTTCTATTGTAGAACAAGCACTGATTTGTGTAAGTGCCTTGTCATACTCATCTCCATCATTGTTAAAAAGGCGCAGGAACATTAGTTTTTCATTAAGTCCGATAAACGATTTTAATTCTGGAAAGCTTTTAGGAGCAATTATTATGGTAGGAATTTCTTTCTCTGGTAGAATGGTTGGTATTTTAGGCAGCTCCACAGGTGCTTTTTCAAATTGGACTGCTGGCGTATAAATTAAGGGACTGGGCACAATAACAGGCTCTTTTTCCGGCATATTTTGTTCGTTTTCCGGATTTGCTTCAAGGTAAGAATAGATGCTTAGTTGATGCTGAAGGTCATTTAGTAGCTTCAACCAATGTTCCGTTTTAGCAACAGAAATAGGGTTTTCCTTACCGATAATATCTGATTCTGCCTTTAATAAATTAATCAGTGATGTGATTGCTTTTCGTGTTGCAACTTTGTTTTGGTTGTATGTGCTCATTACTGTGGAATAAAACAGCTTTTTAGTAACTTTGTTTCCGCTTTATTGTATGTCAAAGGTACATTTTTTAAGGTAGAGCTTATTTACTTTTACATTTATGTTTCTCGAAAACTCTTTTCATTCTCCTAGTCGTCGCGGTTCAATTGAAGTAGTTTGTGGGTCAATGTTTTCGGGGAAGACAGAAGAATTGATTAGAAGGTTAAGAAGGGCTAAAATAGCTAAGTTAAAAGTCGAAATATTTAAACCAGCTGTCGATACGCGTTATGATGTTGAAAAAGTTGTTTCCCATGACGCAACTGAAATTCATTCTACACCAGTTCCCAATTCTTCAAATATACTTTTGCTTGCTACTAATGTTGATGTAGTTGGAATTGACGAAGCACAGTTTTTCGATGTTGGCCTTGTTCATGTTTGTAATCAGCTTGCCGACCAGGGTGTACGAGTTATTGTTGCTGGTCTTGATATGGATTTTATGGGAAAACCATTCGGACCCATTCCTGCATTGTTAGCGGCGGCAGAATATGTAACCAAAGTGCATGCAATTTGTATGCGTTGTGGAAATCTAGCAAACCATTCTCATCGTATAACTGGAGGAAGCGAATTGGTTCAGTTAGGCGAGTTAGATAGCTATCAAGCACTTTGTAGAAATTGTTTTTACGATGCTATGAAAAAAGACAATCCAACATCGTGACCTACTCTTTAACTGATATAAGCCGAGTAATTAGTGCCACCCAAGCTGTCATTATAAATGATTGCGTTGTGAGTGGATTGCTTATTGATAGTCGAAATCTAACTCAAACAAATAACGTTTTATTTTTTGCAATTCGTGGAGCTCGTAACGATGCACACGATTTTATTTCAACTATATATTCGCGGGGCATAAGATCTTTTGTGGTGAATAGCTTGCCTAATAATTTTAAAGTTAATTTTCCAGATGCGAATTTTATTGTTGTTCCGGATACCTTAAAGGCGTTGCACCAACTTGCATCACACCATCGCCAACAATTTACTTGTCCAGTAATTGCAATTACTGGGAGTAATGGTAAAACAATTGTTAAGGAGTGGCTTTGGCAATTACTACGCGATGATTTTTCGATTGTGCGTAGCCCGAAAAGTTACAATTCACAAGTGGGTGTGCCGCTTTCTGTTTGGATGATTGATAAGTCACATGAGCTTGCTATTTTCGAAGCAGGAATCTCACAGGTAGGAGAAATGGAGAAGTTGCAGGAAATCCTGAAACCATCCATCGCTATTCTTACAAACATCTTAACCGCGCATGATGAAAATTTTGAAAGCAAAGAGCAAAAAATTAAAGAAAAAATAAAATTACTAGAGGGCGCTCCAACAATTGTTTGTTGTAAAGACGATATCCTTGTTTTTGAAAAAGTTAAAGAAGTGTTGGGAGAGAGTAAGATTTATTCTTGGTCTAGAAAAACAAGGGCCGATTTGCAAGTTGCACGTGTCACGAAAGAAAAAAATCGAACTATCATACAAGGGATTGCGAATAATCATTTCTCTGAAATTATAATTCCTTTTACAGATGATGCTTCAGTAGAAAACGCAATTCATTGTTGGGCAACTTTATTGTATTTAGAAATGAAGGAAGAGAACATTGCTGCTCGAATGTTACAACTGATTCCGGTCGCAATGCGTTTGGAATTAAAGGAGGGTGTAAATAATTGTTCTGTTATTAACGACAGCTATAACTCTGATTTAGGTTCGCTCTCCGTAGCACTCGATTTTTTGAACCAGCAAAAACAATTCCCCAAAAGAACGCTAATACTTTCTGATATTTTACAAAGTGGAAAAGAAGAGAATCAATTGTATGCTGAAGTGGCGCTCTTGTTGAGAGGGAAAGGGATAAGCAGATTGATTGGTGTCGGCGAATCAATTTCTAGAGTTAGAGAATTGTTTGCTAACCTTGAAACGACTTTTTATAAAACCACATCTGAATTTCTTTCTAATTATCACACTGGACTTTTTCATAATGAAACTATTCTATTGAAAGGAGCCAGGTCATTTGAATTTGAAAAAATTAATAAGGTACTTCAACAGAAGGCGCATGAAACAGTTCTTGAAATCGACCTTAACGCTTTAATTCATAATCTTAATTTCATACAATCAAGATTGAACCCTGGGACGAAGTTGATGGTGATGGTTAAAGCGTTTTCTTATGGTAGTGGAAGTTTTGAAATTGCCAATGTTTTACAATTTCACAGAGTTGATTATTTGGCTGTTGCCTATGCGGATGAGGGCATTGAATTAAGAAAGGCGGGGATCACTGTTCCAATTATGGTAATGAATCCGGAGGAGCAGAGTTATGATGAAATGATTCGACATAATTTAGAGCCAGAATTATTTTCATTTAGGGTGCTACAGCTTTTTGATGAAGCCGCAAAGAAATTTCGCCTTCGTCACCCAAGTCAACATCCAATACCAGTGCATATAAAGTTTGATACAGGAATGCGTCGTCTTGGGTTTGATGAAAGTGAATTGAATGAACTAATTGTGCGATTAAAAAACAGTCCGGATATTTGTGTAATTTCTGTTTTTTCACATCTTGCCGCTTGCGATGAAATGGAACACGATGAGTTTACACGTAAACAAATTCGTTTGTTTGTTGCAATGAGTGATGAGCTTCGAAAACATTTTTCACATGCTATCGACCGGCATATTCTAAATTCTGCAGGCGTTCTCCGTTTTCCTGATTCTCAAATGGAAATGATTCGCTTGGGAATAGGATTGTATGGAATAGCTGCAAACGAGCAGGAACAAAAAAATTTCAAAAATGTTTCTACATTAAAAACTACTATTTCACAAATAAAGAATGTACCGCAAGGGGAATCGATTGGCTATGGTAGGAAAGGTATGGCAAACGAGAATACAAGGATTGCTACTGTTCCAATTGGTTATGCCGACGGATTGAACAGAAAATTAAGTAACGGGAAAGGCAAAATGTTTTTAAATGGCCAACCAGTTTACATTGTTGGAAATGTTTGTATGGACATGTGTATGTTAGATGTTACAAATATTGCTTGTTCAGAAGGTGATGAGGTAATTGTTTTTGGTGCTGACCATCCTGTAACTGATTTGGCAAAGGATATGGAGACTATTGCTTATGAGGTGCTCACCAATGTTTCTAGGAGAGTAAAGCGTGTCTATTTTCAAGAATAATTTTCTTGTTTAGAGCATTTTTATTTTTGCCATGTCGCGCCCGTAATTTTTTATAAAAACTTTTTTGCGAATTTGTAAAGCTGAAATTTTTTATTTTCAATTTCGTTTTCAATCTCTCTTTGCAATTCAATCCGATTAATGTTTTTCATCCGCCCCCGCTGTATTAATCGCCATACTTTTTCAGCATAAAGGAATGCTTTTCTTGAATTCGTATTTTTTTCTTGTTGATGCTCCAAAATAACATTATACAATTCTTCAGCCCCTTCGTTTTTTGTTGCTACTGTTTTTATGATTTTTGGAATCCAATCTGTTCCTTCCCGATGATGAATTAAGGTCTGAATATTTTTAATAAATGTATTTGCACCTGGCCGGTCCGATTTATTGATTACATATATATCTGCGATTTCCATTATACCGGATTTCAAGGCCTGAATTTCGTCTCCCGATTCAGGAACCAAAACAAGAATGGTTGTGTCTGCAAGTCCTGCAATTTCAACTTCACTCTGTCCAACACCAACTGTTTCGATTATGACCAAATCAAAACCAGCTGCACGCACAACATCACTAACCTCAATTGCTTTTGCTGATAAGCCACCCAAAGAACCACGTGTAGCAAGTGAGCGAATAAAAACTTTGGGATTTGTGAAATGTTCCGACATGCGTAGTCGATCGCCCAATAAGGAACCAAAATTAAAAGGGGAGGTTGGGTCTACTGCGATGACCGCAATTTTTTTTCCTTCTGACGTAAGATGTGTGATGAGTGCAGAGATGAGCGTACTTTTCCCTGCTCCAGGTGGCCCTGTGATACCTATAATAGGAGCCGCATTTTCCAGGTCCAAAGAGGATAGTAATTCTGAAGCCCCTTCCAATTCATTTTCAACAATGGTAATGGCGCGCGCCAAAGCACGTGTGTCACCTGCACTCATTTGTTTAATTAAAATCGTTGATTGGTCCATTTTTACAAAGGTAGAAGAAAGTTGGTCTTACATAGGTATTCAAATTGGCACATAAATTTATTTATCTTACCGAACTGAACCTATATTTTACTTTTTCTATCAGAAGTTTTCCTATAGTAAAGGTATAAATGTATTTTTACACTCACATGTCCAACCCCATTCAGTTATCCGTAGTAATTATCACGTTTAATGAAGAACGAAATATTGCTCGGTGTTTAGATGCTGTGTGGGGGATTGCAGATGATTTAGTTGTTGTGGATTCTTTTTCTACTGACAAAACGGAGTTGATTTGTAAAGAAAAAGGGGCGCGTTTTGTGCAACATAAGTTTGAAGGGCATATTGAACAAAAAAACTGGGCTATTACTCAAGCAAAATTCCCATATGTATTTTCGCTAGATGCCGATGAAGCGCCTGATGTAAATTTAACTGCGGCAATTAAAGCTGTAAAATTAGATTGGAGAAATGACGGATACAAAATGAATCGACTCACAAATTATTGTGGAAAATGGATTCGTCATTGTGGTTGGTATCCAGATACAAAATTACGATTGTGGGATTCAACGAAAGGGAAATGGGGAGGAATAAATCCGCACGATAAATATGAATTGAATGAATCTGCGAAAATCGGATTTCTAAAAGGAGATATTTTACATTACAGTTATTATAGCATCGATGAACATTACAAACAGGCGGATAAATTTTCTTCAATAGCAGCGACAGCACTTCTTGCACAAGGGAAAAAGTCAAGTATGCTACTTGCGGTGATGAAAGGGGCTGCAAAGTTTTTTAGAAATTACATAATAAAACTAGGATTTTTAGACGGTAAATACGGTTTTGTCATTTGTCGTATCTCAGCTTGGGAAACTTATCAAAAATATCATAAGCTGACCAAATTAATTAAGGAGCGGTAAGGATGGATAAGTTTTTCGAAAAATTCCCAGGGCTAAATAGTGTGCGCAATCTAGCTTTTATTTTTGCCAGTATAATTATATTAGCTACTATTCATCGATTGTCTTTAGGAGAACACACTTTTAATAATTTCTCTATTTTTAGGTTTTCTTTTTTCAACCTTATAAATGGAAACGACCTTTACGTTCTGCATCCCAACCAGTATAATGACTTGTATAAATACAGTCCAACATTTGCGCTATTGATGGCTCCATTTTATTTTTTACCTTTTTATGTAGGCATATTTATCTGGAATTTACTTAACGCACTTTTTGTTTTTTGGGCAGTAAATCGATTGTCTATTTCTGAGAAAGCGAAGTCATTTATATTAATTTTTGTGGCCATTGAACTGTTGAGTTCCATTCAGAATGCACAGAGTAATGGAATTATGGCAGGCTTGGTCATTGGAGTATTTACGGCATTTGAAAGGAAGCAAATTGTTTTGGCGGCTTTGTTAATTTGTATTGGGTTTTATTTGAAAATTTTTGCAGTAGTAGCAGGTATTTTATTTCTTTTTTATGATCAGAAAACAAAATTTATTTTCTGTATATTGTTTTGGGGACTTTTGTTTGGACTTTTGCCTATGTGTTTTGTTGGAGCAGATGGATTAGTACTTCAGTATAAAAGTTGGTTTAATATGCTTAGGAATGACCCTTCTCATGAATTAAACTATTCATTCATGACACTTACACAAAAATGGTTTCGTTTTAGCGCAGCAGACAGCTGGTATTTAATTCCAGGGGCTATTTTATTAATGCTTCCGCTGTTTAGAATACAACATTGGAAAAATTCGGCATTTCGACTTTTATATCTTTCGCTTTTATTAATATGGATTGTTATTTTTAATCATAAGGCGGAATCCCCAACTTATGTTATTGCTGTTTGTGGAGTAGCAATTAGTTTATTAATAATCCCCAATACCGGACTTAGAAAAACGTTGGCTTGGTTTGTATTTATTTTTACAATTCTTTCTCCCACCGATTTTTTCCCAGCATTCTTGCGAGAGAATCTTTGGCAACCTTATTGTTTAAAGGCGCTCCCCTGTATTATTGTATGGGCTTTGCTGACCTATTTTCTGCTCTTTAAAAAAGAATTTGAAATCAGGCATCTTTGTATTAAAGAGAAAATTAAACCTGAGTAATTTATTTTTACTCCTTGTCTAAATTAAAAGCGCTTCCCCTTGGCATCATATAGAGGAATAAGACATTGAAGAATATAAAAAAGCCAATCCCCTGGCTTGTCTCTAACGTATCGTCGTCGAGAAACGAGAGAAGGAATACAATAAAGAATGCGAGGTACAAGTAACTTCTCCAACGTTTCATTGAGTGTGGTACAAACCAAATGGAAAAAATAAAATAAATTAATCCTGGAATACCCAGACAAACCCCAATAGACAAAAATTGATTGTGTGCATGAAGCCACTGCCATTCTTTTTCAATTCTACTTCCACTCAATTGATAATGGTTTTCAAAAGATTTCTGTTGTCCGCCCGTACCAACTCCTATCCAGGGATTTTGTTTAATTATGTTTACTGCTGTTTTAGCAAGTTCTATTCGCATGGTAACTGAATTACCACTCGGGTTTGCGCCGTGACTATAATGGTAAAGCTCCCAGCATACTTGATACAATCTTCGTTCCACAGGACTACGAACAGAATCAAGCGCATTGGTTGCCCCACGCTCAACGGCCGCTATTTCTTTGTCACTTAGCTGTGCAATCGCATTTGCATCCTTTCTCCAATCTTTTGAAGCAAGGTAACGAAGAAGTGTAATTGATATCGGGTTTCCATTTGTATCCTTTCCTCTATCGAAAATAATTTTGCTTCTAGAATTCCAGGCGGAATCCAATTCGTTCCAACAATAATAGGTCATTACAGGATTTCCATTTTCAATCATGGCTGATTTAAAGTTATGGTCATACTTATGCCCGCGAAGAGTCAACGTATCGAGTTGTTCTGAATCAATTGGATGGATTGTAAAAAAAGTACTGTACATACGGTTTACCGTAAGGACTCCAAAAATCCCAGCGATAGCAAAAAGTGAACAAAGCACAATAGAAAAAATCCTTTTCCGATAGATAAATGACATTGTGAGGAGTAGAATAAATCCACCGAAATAAAGAATTACTAAGCCGGTAAGCGACTGCATGTTTTGCAAAAACCAATTGAACCAAAAAACTAAAGCTAAGGAGAGAAATTTTAAAAAATAATTTTCTATTCGTACTGTCCAACGCAGCAGCAAAAACACACTCAGCGCAGTCATTAAGGAAAGTCTAATTAAGGGGACAAAAATTGATGCATCACGAATGTCGAGAATTGGTTTTATTGGGACATATATTTTATATACAACAAGAGTTGTTACAATTGAACTGATAAAAACAGCGCCAACAAAAGTGAGGAGCAGGTATTCAAAAGCTTTTTTCTTTAATGGCAGCGATGTTCCAATTACCATTGGAATAAAAAACAAGGGTAATTTAATTTTCAAATCATTCCAACCCGCGCTATGGTCAGGTGTCCAGAGCAGGCCTACAAAATGAATAAGAAATAAACCCATTAATATCGCAATAGATGGCCTAGAAAGAAAAAGTCTGTATTTAGATTTAAAATTTCCTTCTACAATCCAATTCGCGCTGATAATAAATAGTGATCCACCTAAAAAGAATTTCCCCAGCGACATGGACGCAGCCATGAGGAATAATGCGAAAATAAAAATCCCGCGGTGATATTTTTCTCTAAGAGTCAAAATATTAATTTGATGGACAGTTCGAATGTACTAAAATAATCAAAGAGTAAACAGGAAAAACTTAAAGTTATTGTGGTACTATTCTTTAACTCAAACTTTTAATGTTCAGGAGCTTCTTTCTGAAGCGGTCTTGAACTAGCAACAATTGTTGTTAATATACTTTTCCATTTTTTTGGTTCTTTGAGTAGGGTAGTGGCACTCTGAATAGTTGAATCATCTTTGATTGTAGCCGCAGCTCTTCCTGCCTGGTAATAATACCTTGATGCAATTTCAGCTTCTAGTAATTCAGAAATTTCCGTTTTAAATTCTGCGAAGTCATCTGTTTTTCCGGACTGCAATTTTTTCAATAACAAATCAAATTCCGATTCTGTATTTGAAAAACTTTTGTTATTTAAAGCATGTTTTTTATAATTAACAAGGTCTTTCTCTTCTTTCAATTGATAGCTAAAGTCTTTTGTTTTTACCCAGCTAACAAACTCCTCATATTCACGGTCAGCTATTCTGAATGTTTCTGGTTTTTCAATTGACGGATGAAGCTGTGTGTATTTTGTTGCATAATAAAACAACAATGATTTGGCTATAAGAGAATCTGTGATCACACTGAATTTTTTTTCTGCTGTTTGTATGTCTGGTATTACTCCAAGGCCATCCCAAACTGTTCGCCCATTTTTTGTTTTGAATGGCATAATCAAAGAATCTGCAAAGCGATCGAGTGTTCCATCAGCATTGCGATGTGAATAATCTATTGACTGCACACATCGTCCACTTGGTATATAGTACTTTGCGACGGTTACTTTGAAAAGTGCGCCATATGCAATAGGAAGCGTTTGTTGAACCAATCCTTTACCAAAGGAACGTTGTCCAATTACAACAGCTCGATCTAAATCCTGTAATGCGCCTGCAACAATTTCAGAGGCGGAAGCGCTCAATGAGTTTACGATTATCACAAGTGGAATTTCTGTGTCGACAGGAGTTTCCTCACTTTTATATTCTTTTTCCCAATCTTTTACTCGGCCGCGCATCGAAACAATGAGTTGCCCTTTATTTACAAATAGATTTACGATTCCAACGGCCTCGCGCAAAAGACCACCAGGATTGTCGCGTTCATCAATAATAATGGAAGTGGCTCCCTTTTCTTTCAGACTAATTAATGCAGCTCGAACTTCCGCTGCAGTATTTTCCATGAAGCCAGTTAGCTTAATATACCCAATATGATTGTCCAGTATTGTGAAGTAAGGAACATTTTTCACCTTTACTTCGTCGCGCAAAATAATAAAATCGAGCGGCTTTAATTCTCCTTCACGCTGTACTTTTATTTTTACTGATGTATTAGGAAGTCCTTTTAATAATTTTCCCATTTCTGCGTACGATTTGTTTTTGCAATTTTTTCCGTCTATCTCAAGGAAAATATCGCCAGCTTTTAATCCAGATTTTTGTGCCACAAACCCCTCATATGTTTCTGCAATTACAATGTAATCGCCAATTTGTTTTACCTGCGCACCAATACCACCATATTCTCCAGATGTTTGATATTTGAAATCTTCCAACTCTTCAGCAGGAATGTAATTTGTGTAAGGATCTAGAGAAGCAAGCATTGCCTCGATTCCTATTTTCATTAATTCCCCCGGCTTGGGTTCGTCGACATAGAGTTTGTTGAGTTGTTGAAATAAATTTCCGAAAACCTCCATGTTTTTAGAAATTTCAAATAAATGATCATCGTCTTGATAAGCAGCAAAACCAACGAAGCCTCCAACTGTTATTCCAATTATAATTCCAACACGCATTATCACCTTTCGGAATACAGGAAATGATTTTGTTGTTGATTCGGATTTTAGAATTTTATTTTTCATTTTCATTTTTTTTAATGCACAGGATCATGTCCATGGCCACCCCATGGATTACAGCGTCCAATTCTTTTTAATGCTAACCAAGCCCCTTTAATTGGGCCATATTTTTTTATCGCCAGAATGCCATATACAGAACAGCTTGGTGTATAGCGACACGAGGCGGGGAGATGTGGGGAAATTGCACGCTGGTAAAACTGGATTAAGCCTACCAACATTCTTGATGAAAGACGAGATAAAAAATTATTTTTTTGCACCACTTTGAATTGCATTTGAAGCTTTTATCAAATAGCGTAAAGTTAAAATTATTTTTGCGTCACTTTCGGCTAAATTTATTGGAAGCTTGTGCGTAAATATGAGCAGTACACGAATCTGAACATTTCGCTTTAGTAAATCTTCATACAAAAGACTTTTATTTCTTCTGTAGCTTTCTCGTAGAATACGTTTGATTTGATTTCTCGCGACTGCCGTTTTAAAAGTTCTTTTGGGAACAGCAAACGCAACTTGCGCAGGAAATAACAAAGGTGTTTGTACAAACATCCATTTTACACGAAATGGAAATTGATAGAATTCTTCCCCATGTTTCATTAACACGTCGAACGTTTTTTTTCCTGATAGACGTTCTTGTTTTTGAAAAGTGTTTTTCATGGAGTTGTTTGAAGGTAAAAGAAAATAGGGACAATCGGTAAAATGATGTTCTAAGTTTTCCTTAAAATCTCAATTACTTTTTATTTGCTTTTTTAACGTACTCTTCAATAGCCATGGTCATAGAAGGTGTGCCTTGTTTAGGAGCATGAATATCTAATCGCAAGCCCGCCTCTTCAACTGCCTTTGCTGTTGCTGGTCCAAATGCTGCAATCCGTGTTTTATTTTGTTTGAACTTTGGGAAATTTTTAAATAAGGATGTGATGCCTGATGGGCTGAAGAAAACAATGATATCGTAGTATACTTCCGCAAGGTCACTTAAATCGCTACAAACAGTGCGATAGAGAATTGCCTTAGTGTAATTGATTTTAAATTTATCCAGAATTTCTGGAATGTCTTCCTTGTGCACATCGGTACATGGATATAAAAATTTATCGTCTTTGTGTTTGCGAATAATTTCTATTAAGTCATTTATGGTTGCCTTACCATGAAAAATTTTACGCTTTCGATACTGTACATATTTCTGTAAATAAAAAGCCGTTGATTCGGAAATACAAAAATATTTTAGGCTGTCTGGAACTGTAACACGCATTTCTGTACACATACGAAAAAAGTGGTCGACCGCGTTTCTACTTGTAAGGATAATGGCATTGTAGTCGTTAATATTTACACGCTGCTGACGAAAATCTTGCGATGCAACCCCTTCAACATGTATAAACTCTCTGAAGTCAATTTTGAGACTATGCTTTTTTGCAAGGTCAGCGTACGGCGATTTATCCGTCTCCGGTTTGGGTTGAGTAACAAGTATACTTTTTACTTTCAGTTCCGTATTTTTCGCAGCAGCCATTTTTTTTCAATAGGTTATTAAAAACTATTTAATGATGTTAACGAAAACCTTTACAATCAAGATAAAGGGGATAATTTCAAGAGTGCAAAGGTAGAGAATTATATAGAACGGGAAAACAGAAGAATTGGGTATACCTAATAAAAATGCCCTTAAAAGCCTATAAGTCAACATTAAAGCCCATAAAATACTTCCGGCCCAAATTAGGGTTTCGGGCGAAAATTGCCTGCCATAAGCTATAAGAAGGCAAATTGGGAACAAAATAAGACCTATCGCCTTATTGAATAATAGGATATTGTAAACGTATTCAGAAGCTGTTTCTTTAATTTGGAATATGCCCCCCAATATTTTTGTAGCAATAATTTTAACTAAATAAACTAGAAAGAGTATTCCTAATAGCAACGCGTAACCCCCAAATCCATGGTTTAAAATGCCAAAATGCAATGCTACTTGCCAACTAAAAAGTGCGCTAATCAACAAATAATTAAGCAGCAATAAAAGTGAAATACGACTTGTGATAGAATATTCCTCACGATAAATTATATTAACACTAGAGGCATTAATAAAACCATTAAATAATAATACAAATTTTCGGCGCTCAAATACATGCAGAATTACCAATAAGGTGAAGGAGGTAAACAAGACGATGGGGATCCACACATTTCCCTCCGCACTTGCAAGTGGCGCAGGATTAAAATGCTTTGGAAATAAAATCCCATGCAGTTCTCCTTCCGATATTTTTGTCTGCAATAAAATCCTAATAAAAACAAAAAGGTGCATGCAGTAGAAATTGGCAACGCAAATTTAGTCAATGCTTCGTTCAAATTGAAACTCCTTTTGAACAGCATGATTTTTATTAGAGAAAGCTAAGTAGCTAATTGTTATTTGGCTTTGGCGGGCGTAAGGTCGCTATGAATAGTGACATCAATCTTTTCAGCAATTTTTGCTCCTACGACAGAGGGAACTTCAATTTTATGATCAACAAGCATAATGCTAAATTTGGAATCAAAAATAAGTGTTTCCCCTTTTATAATTATTGTTCCTGGAATACTACGCACCTGTACAACACCATGCATGGTAAGGTTTCCTGTTATTGTTATGTTGTGGGTTCCATCTTTTGTATAATCGACCTGCTCATTTATTTTTCCTTTAAACTCAGCATATCGATTGGGATATGTAACATTCCCTGCCATGTCTTTAGGTCCAGCTAAATCAGTCTCCATATAATTTTCATTGAAGTGTTCTTGCATCAATGCGTTTGGAAATTTAAACTGTTTGATGGAAACCTTAGAAATTACATCTCCGGTTTTTGAATTGAGAATCATTATTGCTTCAGTAGCAACCGCAGAAATATCTTCTATTGGAGTGTAAGAATAAAAAGAAATTTTATTTTTAGCTCCTTTGTAAATTTGTGCATCCAAAGACATTATTCCTACTAAAAGGAATGCGTAAAGGGTGGTTGCTAATTTCATGTTTTGTAAATATAATTTATAGACGAGGTTTAATTGCAATTACCCTGCCATTTTTTAGATTTATGCTAGTTTAGATAGCAGGAATTCAATTCATCAAAATTAGCAATAAAAATTTGTATTTTTTATGACTATTTGTTACCAAAGCGGAGGTTTTCAGAGATAATTAGACCTCGAACGAAAATGTTTTGACTATTTTTGCAGCGGCTTAAATAAAAGACTCTTAAATTTATAATATGGCAACCGATAATTTCCAAGCTCCCGATTATTATCAAATGGACGAATTGCTTACTGACGAGCATAAACTCGTTCGCGATACAGCGCGTGCATGGGTTAAAAAAGAAATTTCTCCTATCATTGAGGACTATGCCCAACGCGCAGCCTTCCCCAAACAAATTATAAAAGGGCTAGGCGAAATAGGTGCTTTTGGATCATACATTCCAGCTGAATATGGAGGGCACGGTCTTGATCAAATTTCTTACGGATTAATCATGCAGGAATTAGAGCGTGGTGATTCAGGCGTGCGTTCTACAGCTTCCGTTCAAAGTTCTTTAGTGATGTATCCGATTTACACTTTCGGTACTGAGGAACAGAAAAGAAAATATCTTCCAAAATTAGGAACAGGTGAATTGATGGGATGTTTTGGATTGACAGAACCTGATCATGGTTCAAATCCTTCCGGGATGATTACTAATTTCAAAGACAAGGGTGACCACTTTGTTTTGAACGGAGCGAAAATGTGGATTTCAAATTCTCCATTTGCAGATATCGCAGTAGTGTGGGCGAAAGATGAAGCAGGAGATATCCGTGGATTAATTGTTGAACGTGGAATGGCAGGATTTACAACTCCAGAAACACATGGTAAATGGAGTTTGCGTGCAAGCGCAACAGGCGAATTAGTTTTTGATAATGTAAAAGTTCCTAAAGAAAATTTATTTCCAACAGTAAAAGGTTTGAAAGGACCATTGAGTTGTTTGAACTCCGCACGTTTTGGAATTTCATGGGGAGCAATTGGTGCCGCGATGGATTGTTACGATACTGCTTTGCGTTATTCCAAAGAAAGAATTCAATTTGGAAAACCTATCGGTGGATTTCAATTGCAACAGAAAAAATTAGCTGAGATGATTACCGAAATCACAAAAGCACAATTGCTTTGCTGGAGATTAGGTGTTCTTAAAAATGAAAATCGCGCAACACCTGCACAGATTTCCATGGCAAAAAGAAATTCAGTTGACATGGCAATTAACATTGCAAGAGAAGCCCGTCAGATGTTAGGTGGAATGGGAATCACAGGAGAATATCCGATCATGCGACACATGATGAATTTGGAATCGGTGATTACATATGAAGGAACACACGATATACATTTGCTGATAACCGGAATGGACGTGACCGGAATTAATGCAATAGGGTAGTGTGAGAGGAGATTTTTTAGACTC